>NZ_JBHWIV010000023.1:32231-109380 GCF_042731675.1 Kitasatospora sp. NPDC059827
TTTTTTAATTTTCCGCAGCCGAGGGTGGTGGGGGGCCGCCCGCCGCGGGGTCCCCGGGGCCCCCCCGCCACTCCCCGCGGCGGGCTCACCGGGCAAATCGCCTGTTTCGGGATCTAAGCACATGAATCCGGTGATTTTGCCGACGCGCCGCCGACATGCCCGGACGGCCCGCGCGAACGCCCTAAACAAGGACTCCCGTCCCTCTTCCCCTCGGGAGTCCTCGATGACGATCGCCCCCAGCAAGCTCTCCGACCCCGCCGTCCGCGCCTTCGTGACCACGCTCAACGCCGGTGACCGCGCCGCCTTCCTGGCCACCCTCACCCCCGGCGCGACCATGTCCGACGACGGCTCCGACCGCGACCTGACGGAGTGGATCGACCGGGAGATCTTCGGCCCGCACGGCCGGATGGACGTCCAGACCGAGTCCGGCGGCGGTCGCGGCCTGGTCGCCAACTTCACCAACGACACCTGGGGCGAGATGCGCACCGCCTGGCGCTTCACCGTCGACGGCGGGAAGATCAGCCGCTTCGAGACCGGCCAGGCCTAGGGATTCGCAGGGCTCAGGACAGCCCCAGGCACCCCCGCACCGCGCGGATCAGGTTGCGCGAGCGCACGTCCCCGGTGACGCCCGGCTGCATCCCGTTGGTGACGTACCCGAAGCCGAGCCCGAGCTCCGGGTCGGCGAAGCCCAGCGAGCCGCCCCGGCCCGGGTGGCCGAAGCTCGCCGGGGAGGCCATCGGCGCGGTCGGGCCGTGCCGCCAGAAGCCCAGGCCGAAGGTCGAGTTGACGATCAGCACCCGGTCCGGGCCGTTCACCACCGGCCCGACCGCACGGGCCAGCACCTCCGGGCCGAACAGCGGGGGCAGCAGCGCGCCGGAGCCGTCCGGGCGGTCGGCCGCGCCGATCAGCGCCGCGTAGAACCGGGCCACCGAACGGGCCGTGCCGATGCCGTTCGCGCCGGGGATCTCGGCGGCCTGCACCACCGGGTCGTTCATGTCCACCCCGGGCAGCACCGAGGCGAAGGCCCGGGCGGTCAGCGAGGCCGGGTCCTGGTAGGCGTCCCGGACGGACTGCTTGGGCCGCAGCCGCAGCCCGCTCGGGCCGGTCCGGGCCGCCTCCGGGGCGGGCAGGTCGACCAGCCTGCCGACCCGGGGCGCGGCACCGGCCGGCAGCCCGATCCACAGGTCCAGCCCGAACGGCCGGGCGATCTCCTCGGCGAAGTACTGGCCGACGGTCCGGCCGCTCGCCCGCCGCACCACCTCGCCGACCAGCCAGCCGAAGGTGTACGGGTGGTAGCCGTGCGCCGTCCCGGGCTCCCAGGCGGGCTCCTGCGCGGCCACCGCGTCGACGGCGCGCTCCCAGGTCAGCACGGACTCCAGGCTCAGCGGCACGTCCAGCGCCGGCAGCCCGGCCTGGTGCGACAGCAGCCAGCGCACCGGCACCGCGCCCTTGCCGGCCGCCTTGAACTCCGGCCAGTACGAGGACACCGGCGCGTCCAGGTCGAGCAGTCCCCGCTCGGCCAGCAGCAGCGCGGTGGCCGCGGTCAGCCCCTTGGTCACCGAGCGCAGCACCTGGGCGGTGTCCGCCGTCCACGGCACCGCGGGCGCGGGCCGGCCGCCGACCTCGGGCCTGGCGTCGCCGCCCCACAGGTCGACCACCTTGCGGCCGCGCAGGTACAGCGCGAAGGCCGCGCCCAGTTCGCCGCACTCGGCGAAGTTCCGCGCGAAGGCCTCCCGTACCGGCTCGAACCCCTCGGCCGTCTCGCCCCAGATCTCCACCACCGCGCGCCGTCCTCAGCCCGTTCGTCGACGTTCGAATTTCCTCGCTCCCGCGTTCGAAGCGGGCCCGGAAACCCTAACCTGTCGTTCATGACCAACCCTGCCGAAGAGCTGCTGGACATCGTCGACGAGAACGACCGGGTGATCGGGACGGCGCTGCGGGGGGAGGTGTACCGCCAGGGGCTGACCCACCGCTGCGTCTTCATCATGGTCCGCGACCCGGCCGGGCGGATCTTCGTCCACCGCCGCACCGACACCAAGCTGTTCTCCCCCGGCGCGTACGACATGTGGGTCGGCGGTGTGGTCGGCTCCGGCGAGAGCTACGCCGACGCGGCCGTCCGCGAGGCCGAGGAGGAGCTCGGCGTCCGGGGCATCGCCCCGCGTCCGATCTTCAAGTTCCTGTTCCGGGAGCCCGACGGCGGCAAGCTCTCCTGGTGGTGCGACATGTACGAGGCGGAGTGGGACGGCCCGGTCTCCCCGCAGGAGTCCGAGGTCGCCTGGCACGCCTGGCTCACCCCGGCCGAGCTCACCGAACGCCTCGCCCGCGACACCTTCGTCGTCGACGGCCTGGAGGCCTACCGCCGCTACCTGGAGCTCAAGGCCGGGTAGCCTGCCGACCGGGGCGGCGAGCGCGGGACAGGCCGCATGGGCCCGCGGACGGCCGCCGGATAGGCTGCGCGCATGGCCTCCCGTACGCCGTCGCCGACGGCCGACCGCGCAGCACGGACCGCCGCCGCCCCCGACCGGGGGGCCGCGGGCGAGCGGCCGCGCCGGCGGCTGAGCGTGGACGAGCGGCGGGAACAGCTGATCGCCGTGGCCCTGGAGCTGTTCAGCCGGCGCCCGCCCGAGGAGGTGTCGATCGACGACATCGCCGCCGCCGCGGGCGCCTCCCGACCGCTGGTGTACCACTACTTCCCGGGCAAGCAGGCGCTGTACGAGGCCTCGCTGCGACGCGCCGGGCGGGAGCTCTCGGCACGTTTCGAGGAGCCGATGGAGGGGCCGCTGTCGGAGCGGCTGTTCCGGGTGATGGGCCGCTACCTGGACTTCGTGCAGAGCCACGGGCCCGGCTTCGCCGCGCTGCTGCGCGGCGGCTCGGTGGCGGCCAGCCCGGGCACCTCGGCGGTGATCGACGAGGTCCGCCGGGCGGCGCACGACCAGATCCTCGCCCACCTGGCCGTCCCGGCGCCGAGCCCCGGGCTGCGGCTGACCGTCCGGGCCTGGATCGCCAACGCCGAGATCACCTCGCTGGAGTGGCTGGCCGAGCGGTCCGTGCCGCTGGAGGAGCTGCAGCTGCACCTGGTCCAGGAGTTCGTCGCCTCGCTCACCCTCACCGCCGCCCGGGAGCCCGCGCTGGCCGCCGAGCTGGCCTCCTTCTTCGCCGACGAGCGGCCCGAGGGGCCGTCCGGTCGGCTGGTCCAGGACCTCGTCGGGCTGTTCGCCGTCCCCGGCATCCTGGACGCGCTCACCGCGCTGGCCGCCCCGACGGCCGGTTCGGCACCCGCCCCGACGGCCGGTTCGGCACCCGTCCCGGCGGCCGCGGGGCCCGTGGACGAACCGTCCGCGCAGGCCACCGAAGGGTCCGCCGACGCCGCCCCGGCATGATCATCGGGTGATCCTGCGGTTCGGTGCCGACGGTGGGCTCTGATAGGAATGGGCGGGGACCTGACGACCCGCCGCCCAGGCGGTTCCGGTCCCACCCGAACCACCGATCGCAGACGGAGCAGAGCGGGGGGCTCACCAGTTGACCCAGGACGTCCAGTTCAGTGCGGAGGCCAACCCCTTCGCGGCAGCCGAGCAGGTCAGCGCGACCCTCGGCACGCTCACCGACGCCCTCTTCGACGAGCACACCTCGCGCCACCCGGCCGCCGCGCTCAGCACCCCGAAGCCGGCCGAACACCCCGCCGCCGAGGCCCTGTTCGGCCTGCCGCTGGCACCCAACGGCCCGGTGCACGAGGCCCTCGACCGGCTCGGCACGGTGCTCACCGCCGGAACGGCCCGGCCCGGCACCGGCGCCCGGGTCGCCGACCGGGTGACGACCGCGCTGCACCACCGCTACGGCGGCGGCGCGGTGCGCGGCGCCATCGCCGACCGGGGCACCACCTCGGCCGCGCTGTTCCAGCTGCCGGTCACCGGCGAGTTCGCCGACGCCAAGCTGCGCCCGCCGTTCGCCCCGGCCCTGGCCGCGCTGGCGGCCGGTCAGCAGACCCGGCAGCCGGTCGAACTGGCCACCGGCGCGGGCGCCGAGGTCCGGCTGGTCGTCCCGCCGGGCTTCCACCCGCTGACCTCCCCCGGCGGGCCCGCCGGGGTCTCCGCCCGTACCGTGCCCGCCGCCCCGGCGGACACCGCCGACGGCACCGACGGCGCCGACCGGGCCACCCTCGCGGCGGCCGCCGAGCTCACCGGGCACCTGGCCGAGGTCGCCGAGGAGCTGTTCAGCGCCACCGGGCCGGAGCCGCGCCGCGACTTCGCGGTGATCACCGCGACCCTGACCGACCTGCTCCACGACGCGGGCGTCCGCTACGCGGGCGTGTGCGCGCTGGAGGTGGACGGGCGCGCCTCCGAGGCCACCCTGGTCATCTCGCTCGCCCGGCACCCGCTGCCGATCACCGAGCTCGCCACCGAACTGGCCACCGTACGGCGGCACGCCGAGGTCTGGACGGTGCTGCTGCCCGCCGGTCCGGCCGCCGTCCTGGTCGAGGGCCGGACCGTGCCGGTGCCCGGGGCGCTGGCCGCCGACGGGCAGCGCCGCTGGGTGGTCACCTCCGCCGTCCAGGCCTTCGTACCGCTGCCGGACCGCGGGACGGTGCTGTGCGCCCAGCTGTCCACGGCCCGGCCGGAGGACTGGGAGCTGTACACCGAGGCGTTCGCGGAGCTGTTGAAGAGCATCCAGTTCGGCTGGGACGGCGAGTCGCTCCGGACCCCGGCGGCGCCCGCGCCGGTGGCCCCGCCCGTCGCTCCGCCCGTCCCGGTGCCCCCGCCCGCCGCCCCGGCGGCGGACCAGGAGGAGAAGCCGGTACACCTGCGCGGCACCCCGGTGCGCATCCCGCCCGCCGACTTCAACCCCTTCGCCCCGGTCGCGGAGGAGCCCGCGGCGACCGCCCCCGCGGCGGAAGCGGCGGCTCCGGCCCCGCGCAAGGGCACCCCGGTGATGATCCCGCCGCCGGACTTCGACCCCTTCGGCATCTCCGGCACCACCCCCACCACGGACGCCCCCGCCGCGCCGCCCGCCGGGGGCGCCCAGGCACCGGACCCGTTCGGCACCACGATCGCCGCCGAACCGAAGCCCGACCCGTTCGGCACCACCGTCGCCGCCCAGGGCCCCGCCGTCCCGCCGCCGCCCTCGACCCCGCCGCTGATCCCGGCCCGGCCCGCCCCGACGGCGACACCGACGGCGGCCCCCACGACGGACGCCGCGGCCGCTCCGGCCCCGCGCAAGGGCACCCCGGTGATGATCCCGCCGCCGGACTTCGACCCGTTCGGCATCTCCGGCACCACCCCCACCACGGACGGGCCGGAGGCGGAAGCCGACACCGCCGACGACGCCGCGCCGGAGCACCGGCCGTTCGGCTGACCGACGACGGCCGGCGGCTTTCCGGTGCGGTTCACCGCCTCGGAAAGCCGTCGGCCGTCAGCCGCTCCCGCGCACCGCGATCAGCGCCCCCACCCCGTCCAGCATCCGCGCCAGCCCGAACTCGAACAGCGCGTCCAGGCCCATGTCGATCTCCGGCCCCCGGTTCAGCGCGTCGAACATCGGGAACCGCTCCGGGTCCGTCATCAGCAGGTCGTGGTCCCGGTCGTCCAGCCGGTCCATCCACTCGTCCGCGGACATCCCGCTGTCCTGCTCGGCCTGCGCCTCCCGCTCGAAGTGGACCGCCAGCCCGCAGGTGAAGGCCGCCAGGCTGACCGAGGCCTGGGCCATCTCCGCCATGCTCAGCCCCGTCCCCGCCAGCGCCGCCAGCGACCGCTCGGTGTGCAGCGCCGCGTCGGGCGCCAGCACCGGGCGGGTGAAGGACATGGTGGAGGCCAGCCACGGGTGGCGCCGGTAGATCCGCCACTGCAGGCGCGCGATCTCGTCCAGGCCCGTCCGCCAGTCCGGCGCCGGTGCCCCGGGGAGCGGCTGTTCGCCGAAGGCCTTGTCCAGCATCAGCCGCAACAGCTCGTCCTTGCCGGGCACATGGCGGTAGAGCGACATGGTCGCCACGCCCAGCTCGGTCGCGATCCGACGCATCGACAGCGCCGCCAGCCCCTCGGTGTCGGCCACCTGCACCGCCACCGCGACGATCCGCTCCCGGCCGAGCTCCCGCTCGCCGCCCTTCGCCCGCCGCCGCCCGCCCGTCGGCGCCGGGGTCGCGACCGGCGCCACGGCAGGAGTGGCGGCAGGACCTGCGGCCGGAGCCGGACTCCCGGCGGGAGCAGCCGTCGGAGCCGCCGGCCGGGCCGCCACCACCGTCCCCACCCCGGGGACGGCCCGCACCAAGCCCTCCTCGCGCAGGCGGTTCAGCACCTTGGTCGCGGTGGCCATCGCCACGCCCCACTCCTGCACGATCCGCCGCGTCGAGGGCACCCGGGCGCCCGGCCGCAACTCCCCCGCCGCGATCCGACGTCGGAGCTCGGCCGTGATCCGCTCCGAAGGCGACCCGCTCTCCACCACACCACCACCCGCTCGACCCGACACGCCCTCGCATCGCGGTCGCCCACGCTAGCAGCGCCGGCCGCCGACCGTCCGGTCCCGACCGGCCTGCGCAGCGCCCGGGTTCAGCCGACCCGGCGCGCCAGGTGCACCACGTCCGGCACGCCCCGGCTCACCGGGACCTCCTCGGTCACGACGTCCGAGAACCCGGCGGCCCGCAGCGCCTCCTCGAAGGCCGTCGAGGGCTGGGCGCTCCACACCGCCAGCACCCCGCCGGGCCGCAGCCGGTGCCACAGCACCGCGAGCCCGTCCGCCCCGTAGAGCCCGGAGTTGGAGTCGGTGACGGTCCAGTCCGGCCCGTTGTCGATGTCCAGGCACAGCGCGTCGTAGCGCTCGCCGTCGGCGGCGGCCAGGTACTCCAGCAGATCGGTGTGGATCACCGAGACCCGCGCGTCGTCCAGCGCGCCGTCGGAGAAGCCGCCGAGGGGGCCGGAGCGGTGCCAGTCGATGATCGCGCTCTCCCGCTCGACGACGGCGATCCGCCCCCAGCGCGGTTCGGCGGCCGCGTACGCGAGCGAGAAGCCGACCCCGAGTCCGCCGATCAGCACCGACGGCGCGGCCGGGCCGGCGCCGGTGCGGTCCAGTTCGTCCAACGCCGCCTGGATCAGCAGCCGTTCGGAGCGCCCGTCCGCGGTGTCCATCAGGAAGCAGCCGTTGGCGATGATCTCGTAGTGCCGGCCGCGCTGCCGCAGCACCACCTCGCCGAACGGGCCCTCCCGCCGGTCGAGCGTGACGACGGCCTCGTGGGCGTCCCGTTCGGGCAGTGCGGTGGTCATGCTCTCTCCTCGGCGGACTCGGCGGCGCGCTTCGCCCCGTCGGGGCGATCCCCCGCCCGACGATAACCGAGTCCCGCCCACCGGACCGGGTGATTAAAACGGGCCGGTGGGCGGCCGGACCCGCGTACGACTGCCGCGCCCGCACCGCCCACACCGCCCAGGTCGCTCAGGTCGTGAGCAGCACCCCCGCGTACGACACCCCCGCGACCACCACCCAGGACCCGAGCCCGAGCAGCGCGATCCGCCCGCCGGTCTTCGCCATGGTCGGCAGGTGCACCGCACTGCCGAGCCCGAACAGCGCGGCGGCCAGCAGCAGTTCCTGCGCGTCCCCGGCCAGGGTGAGGGCCCGCTCGGGCAGCACCCCGGTGGTCCGCAGCACGATCATCGCCAGGAAGCCCGCCACGAACAGCGGCACGATCGGCGGCCGACGGCCTGCCTTCACCGCACCGTCCGCACCGTCCGCACCGTCCGAGCCGTCCGCGCCCGCCCGGCGCGCGGCGCGCGCGTTGCGCCGCACCGTCACGGCCACGCCCGCGACCAGCGGCGCCAGCAGCACCACCCGCATCAGCTTGACCAGCACGGCCTCGCGCAGCGCGCCGGGGCCACCGGTCTGCGCGGTGGCGACCACCTGCCCGACGTCGTGCACGCTCGCCCCGACCCAGCGCCCGAACTCGATCTCGCCGAGCCCCAACGGGTGCTGCAGCAAGGGCAGTACGGCGATCGCCAGGGTCCCGCACAGGGTGACCAGCGCGACCGAGGAGGCGACGTCCTCCTCCTCGCTGCCCGCGGCCTGGCTGACCGCGCCGATCGCCGAGGCCCCGCAGATCGAGTACCCGGTGGCGACCAGCAGCGGCTGGTCGCCGGGCAGCCCGAGCCGCCGGCCCAGCCAGAGCGTGCCGGCGAAGGTGGCGGCGACCACGGTGAGCACCATCGCGACGGTGGCCCAGCCGAGGCCGAGCACGTCGTCCAGGCTGAGCTTGAGTCCGAGCAGCACGATCCCGAGCCGCATCAGCCGTTTCCCGGCCGTCGACAGCCCGGACCGGGCGACCCCGCGGACCACCGGGCGCAGCCCGGGCAGGTGGGCCGCCGCCATGCCGAGCACGACGGCGGCGGTGAGCTTGGGCACGGCGGGGACGGCCGCGTGGACGGCGACCGCGGCGGCCACCCCGACGGCCGCGAGCAGCAGGCCGGGGGCGTCCCCGCCGAGCGGGGGGAGCGAGCGGGTGCGGGTGGCCCGCTCGCGGAGGGTGAGTGCCACGCCGCCGCTCACCGCTCCTGGTCGGCGGGGAGCTGGTACACCCGCCGGATGCTGGTGCCGAGCCGGGAGACGTCCGCGCCGTACACGTGGATGGAGATGGCGGTGGTGCCGCAGGCGTTGCGCACCAGGTGGATGTCGCCGGGCGGGGCGAAGGCGGCGACCGTCCCGGCCGGGCCGGCCACGTGCTCGGTCTCGACCAGGCGGGAGGTGCGCCCGTCGGAGATCAGCCGGTAGCGGGTCTCGCTCTCCTGGCCCCGGTGGACGCCGGCCACGCACCAGGAGACGTGGTCGTGGATCGGGGTCTGCTGGCCGGGCAGCCAGACCAGGGCGACGACGGAGAAGCTGCCGTCGGCCTCGGCGTGCACGACGTGCTGGCGGTAGCGCTGCGGGTCCCCCTCGCACTGGGCGGGGGTGAGCAGCGCGTCGGGGCCGTCCGGGGCGGCGAGCAGATGGGGGGCGAGGCGTTCGCCGACCAGGTACGCGGTGAGTTCGGGGGGCAGTCCGCGGTCCACGACGGCGCGGATCTCGCTGACCAGTGCGGTCATCCGCTCGGTGAGCCGGTCGCTGCCGACCGTGGCTGGGGGTGTCATGCCAGCAGGTTCGGGCCACCCGACCTATCACGTCCAACGAGGGTTTCTAAGCGTCACCCCTACTCACGCTTATGGATTGCCCCGGCCCGCCGGGCCCGCCGGTCGCCCGCGGCGCCCGGTCAGCAGCCGACCCGGCTCGCCGCCGCCTGCCGCAGGTGGTCCAGCACCAGCCCGGTGGCCGGGATCCGCCGGTGCTCGCGCAGCACGTACGCGCTCACCTGCCGCCGCAGGTGCGGCTCGACGGCCCGCCCGGTGACCTTGCGGTGGCACATGAAGGAGAGCACCAGCGCGGGCATCAGCGCGATCCCCACCCCGGCGGCGACCAGGCTCTGCACCGCCAGGTTGTCGTCGGTGGAGAACACGATGTCGGGCGCGAAGCCCTCCTCCGCGCAGACGTGCAGCAGGTTGGCCCGGCAGCGCGGGCAGCCGGCGATCCAGCGCTCCCCGTCGAGGTCGGCCAGCCGGACGGCGTGCCGGCGGCCGAGCGGGTGCCCGACCGGCAGCAGCACCGTGAGCAGGTCCTCCATCAGCGGGATCTCGTCCAGTCCGTCCGGCAGCTCGGTGGCCTGGCCGGGGTAGCGGAAGGCCAGCGCGATGTCGCACTCCCCGCGCAGCAGCCGCTGGACGGAGTCCGGCGGCTCGGCCTCCAGCAGCTCGACCCGGACGCCGGGGTGCTCGGCGAGCAGCCGGGCCATCGCCTCGGGTATCAGGGTGGCGTTGGCGCTGGGGAAGGCGCAGACCCGGACCCGCCCGGCGCGCAGCCGGGCGAGCGCGGCGAGTTGCTGCTGGGCCGCGGAGAGGCTGCCGAGGATCAGCTCGGCGTGCCGGGAGAGCGCCTCACCGGCCTCGGTGAGCCGCAGGCCGCGCCCGGCGCGGGTGAACAGCGGGACGCCGACGGTGCGTTCGAGCGCCTTCATCTGCTGGGTGATCGCGGGCTGGGTGTAGCCGAGTTCCCGGGCCGCGGCCGAGTAGGAACCGGCCCGGACGACTTCGTGGAACGTCCTGATGTGCCGCGAGTCGAACACCGGCTCCATGGCCCCTCCGCCCGGTCGTCTGCCGCCTGCCTCCGTAATCATAAGAGGAATTTGGAGGTCCAGGCCTCGACCCCTTCGGCACCTTTGGTTCAGTCCCGGACCGCCCGTCCCACCGGCGCGGCCGCCCGGGTCCTCACCGGGCCGACGGCGGCAGCCCCATCGCCACCCCCGCCTTGGCCACCGGTGCCCCGCCCCGCACGCTCGGACTGCGCCGGCTGCGCCGCTCGACCCAGCGGGCGAGCCAGGACAGCAGCAGGCACATCCCGATGTAGATCGGCGCGATCACCATCACCACCGGGATGAACGGCAGGTCGTAGTCCAGGTTGGTGGCGATCAGCTTCCCCGCGTGCAGGAACTCCTCGTAGGTGATCAGGAAGCCGAGCGAGGTGTCCTTGAGCGCGACCACCAGCTGGCTGATGATGGCCGGCAGCATCGCCCGGTTGGCCTGCGGCACCAGCACGTACGTCATCACCTGGGTCTTGCGCATGCCCAGCGCGTACGCCGCCTCCCGCTGCCCCTTGGGCACCGCGAGCACGCCGGCCCGGAACACCTCGGCCAGCACCGAGCCGTTGTAGAGCACCAGCCCGGCCACCAGCGCCCAGAGCGGCTGCACCTTGAGGGCGACGAACACGAAGAAGATCATCACCAGCAGCGGCATGGCCCGGAAGAACTCCACCACCAGCGTGGAGAACCAGCGCACCACCCGATGGTCGGACAGCCGCCCGGCCGCGAACAGCGCGCCGAAGGGCAGCGCGAACAGCGCCGTCCAGCCGAAGGCCTGGAGGGTGTTGCCCAGCCCGCGCAGCAGCAGGTCCTGCACGCCCCGGTACTCGAAGGGCTCCCACTTGGCGTAGGTGAACTGGTGGGTGTGGAACAGCATGTAGACGATCCAGCCGATCAGCGCCGCGATCAGCAGCAGCGCGATCCCGCCGTACAGCCGGTGCCGGGCCAGCGCCTTCGGGCCGGGGATGTCGTACAGCGCCGAGGCTCCAACGGTCATCGGGACACCGCCACTCGTCGTTCCAGCAGGTTGAAGACGGCACTGACGGCCAGGGTGATGATCAGGTAGCCGACGGCGATCCAGACGAAGGTCCAGACGATGCTGTAGCCCAGCTCGTTGATGGTCCGGTAGGTGCCCAGCAGCTCGGTGACGCTGAACGAACCGGCGATCGCCGTGTTCTTCGCCAGCGCGATCATCACGCTGCCGATCGGCGCCACCACCGAGCGGTACGCCTGCGGCAGCACCACCAGGCCCATCGTCTGCCCGAAGCTCATCCCCAGGCTGCGGGCCGCCTCGCCCTGCCCGGGCGGCACGGTGTTGATGCCCGAGCGCATCGCCTCGCAGACGAAGGCCGAGGTGTAGCAGCCGAGCGCCAGCACGGCGAAGGTGTAGAAGGGCAGCGTGATGTCGAACCGGGGCAGGCCCAGCACCACGATGAAGAACAGCAGGGTCAGCGGCGTGTTGCGCAGCAGCGTCACCCACACCGTCCCGAACACCCGCAGCGGCCGGACGGGCGAGACCCGGAAGCCCGCGATCAGCACGCCCAGCAGCAGTGACAGCACGGCGCTCACCGCGAACAGCGAGAGCGTGCCGAGGAAGCCGTCCCAGTAGGTCGACCAGTTGTCGGTCAGGGTTTTCACGGCGCGGCCCTCTCAGTACCGGTCGATCGGCGGCGGGGTGGGCGCGGGTTCCCCGGACAGCCCGAGGGTCGCGTCGAAGGCCTTCTTCCAGTCGCCGTTCTGCTCGTGGTGCGCCAGCGCGTCGTCCAGCGCCCCGCGCAGCACGGTGTCGTTCTTCGGCGTGCCGATCCCGTACGGCTCGGTGGAGAACAGCGGGCCCACCACCTTGAGCTCGTCCGGGACCTTGGCCGCGTAGCCCAGCAGGATCGCGTTGTCCGTGGTGACGGCGTCGACCTGGCCGGTGATCAGGTTGTCCACGCAGGCCGAGTAGGTGTCGTAGCCGATCAGGTGCGCCTTGGGGTACTGCGACTGGATGCGCTGGTACGGCGTCGAGCCGGCCGCCGAGCAGACCTTCTTACCGTTCAGGTCCTGCGGACCGTGGATGCCGTTGTCGTTCTTGCGCACCAGCAGCGACTGCCCCGCGATGAAGTACGGCCCGGCGAAGCCGACCAGCTTCTTCCGGTTGTCGTTGATGGTGTAGGTGCCGACGTAGTAGTCCACCTGGCCGTTCTGCAGCGCGGTCTCCCGGTTGGCCGAGGCGATGGTCTTGAACTGGATCCGCTCCGGCGGGAAGCCGAGCGAGGCGCCGACCATCTTGGCGATCTCGATGTCGAAGCCGGAGTACACGCCGGTGGCCGGGTTCTTCTGGCCCAGGTACGGCTGGTCCTCCTTGGCGCCGACCACCAGGTGGCCCCGGCCGCGGGCGGCGTCCAGGGTCGACGAGCCGGTGATCGAGGCGGCGTCCTGCACCTGGTAGCTGGGCAGCGCGCTGGGCTGGGGGCCCTTGGGGGGCGGGGTGCCGGCCTTGCCGCAGCCGGTCGCCAGCACGGCGAGCAGCAGGGCCGCGGCGGTCAGGCGTGCGCGCACCAGCGCGGCGAGCGTCGTCCTTCGGTTCACGGCGCCGCCCTCAGTGCTTCAGGATCTTGGACAGGAAGTCCCGGGCGCGCTCGCTCTCGGGGGCGTTGAAGAAGGCCTCCGGGGCGCGGTCCTCGACGATCCGGCCGTCCGCCATGAACACCACCCGGTTCGCCGACGCCCGGGCGAAACCCATCTCGTGGGTGACCACGATCATCGTCATGCCCTCGCTGGCGAGCTGGCGCATCACGTCCAGCACCTCGTTGATCATCTCGGGGTCGAGGGCCGAGGTGGGCTCGTCGAACAGCAGCGCCTTGGGGTCCATCGCCAGCGCCCGGGCGATCGCCACCCGCTGCTGCTGGCCGCCGGAGAGCTGGGCCGGGTACTTGTCGGCCTGCGACGCCAGCCCGACCCGCTCCAGCAGCGCCCGGGACTTGGTCTCCGCCTCGGCCTTGGCCCGGCCGCGCACCTTGATCTGGGCGAGCGAGACGTTCTGCAGCACGGTCTTGTGCGCGAACAGGTTGAAGGACTGGAACACCATGCCGACCTCGGCGCGCAGCCGGGCCAGCCCCTTGCCCTCCGCGGGCAGGGGCTGCCCGTCGATCAGGATGGTGCCGCGTTCGATCGGCTCCAGCCGGTTGATCGCCCGGCAGAGCGTGGACTTCCCGGAGCCGGACGGTCCGATCACCACGACGACCTCGCCGCGACCGACCGTCAGCTCGATGTCCTGCAGCACGTGCAGCTCGCCGAAGTGCTTGTTGACCCCGCGCAGCTCGATCAGCGGGGTGAAGGCCGGGGAACCGGTCGGGGCCGGTTCGGGGGCGGTGCTCACCGGCCGCGCCGTCCCTTCAACAGCCAGCCCAGCACGCCGCCGGCGAGCAGCGTCGCCAGCAGCGCGATCCAGAGCGGAGCGGTCACGGTGAACACCCAGAACTGGATCTTGACCTTGTCGAGGTTGGCGAACAGGAACCACACCGCGAGGATCACGATGACGCCGATCCCGATGTACCGCGTGGGGATCCCGCCGATCTCGCTGCGCTGAGGTCGGGACGAGCCGTCTGAAGTCTTGGTCACCGGAGCAGTCTGCTGTCCGGGCTGACGATTTGCCCGGTTACGCGCCCTTACCGGCGAGGGAGTAACCCGCACGGGGCAATCCGGCCCCGTACGGGTTTCGAACCCGCATCACTCTCCCCCCGCCCGCACCTACCGCCCGCGTTCGTCCCGCCAGGAGCGCCAGAGCGCCGCGTACGGGCCGCCGGCCGCGACCAGCTCCGGGTGGCTGCCGTACTCGCTGATCCGCCCGCCCTCGACCACCGCGATCACGTCCGCGTCGTGCGCGGTGTGCAGCCGGTGGGCGATCGCGATGACCGTACGGCCCTCCAGCACCCGGGACAGCGACCGCTCCAGGTGCCGGGCGGCCCGCGGGTCCAGCAGCGAGGTGGCCTCGTCCAGCACCAGGGTGTGCGGATCCGCCAGCACCAGCCGGGCCAGGGCGAGTTGCTGCGCCTGCGGCGCGGTCAGCGCGGTGCCGCCGGAGCCGACCTCGGTGTCCAGCCCGTCCGGGAGGGCGTCCACCCAGGCCCCGGCGTCCACCGCGTCCAGCGCGGCCCGCAGTCCGGTGTCGTCCGCCTCGGGCGCGGCGAGCCGCAGGTTGTCCCGCAGGGTGCCGACGAACACGTGGTGCTCCTGGTTGACCAGGGCGACCTCCGCCCGCACCCGCTCCGCGGGCATCCGGGACAGCGCCGCCCCGCCGAGGGTGACACTGCCGCGGCCGGGCGCGTAGATCCCGGCCAGCAGCCGCCCGAGGGTGGACTTGCCCGCCCCGGACGGGCCGACCAGCGCGACCCGGCTGCCCGGGGCGACGTCCAGGCTGATCCCGTGCAGCACGTCCGCGCCCTCCCGGTAGCCGAAGCGGACGTCCCGGGCCTCGACCCGGCGGCCCTCCGGGCGGGCCGACTCGTCGCCCTCGTGCTCCGGCACCTCGTGCACGCCGACCAGCCGGGCCAGTGAGGCCTGCCCGATCTGCAGTTCGTCGTACCAGCGCAGGATCAGGTCGACCGGGCCGGTGAGCATCTGCGCGTACAGCACGCCGGTGGTCAACTGGCCGACGGTGAGCCAACCCCGGAGGGTGAGCAGCCCACCGACCACCAGGGTGGCCAGCACCGCCGAGGTGTAGACGGCGTCGATGGTCGGGAACCAGACCGAGCGCAGCCACAGGGTGTAGCGCTCCCAGGCCAGCCACTCGCGCAGCTTGCGGTCCGTCAGCCGGACCCGCTGCTCGCCCAGGCGCAGCGTCTCGACCGTCCGCCCGGCGTCCACCGTCTCGGCCAGCACGTTGCTGACCGCCGCGTACCCGGCCGCCTCGTTGCGGTAGGACTGCGGGGCGCGCCGGAAGTACCAGCGGGAGCTGGCCAGCAGCAGCGGCAGCCCGACCAGTGAGGTCAGCGCGAGCAGCGGCGAGGTGACCAGCAGGGCGCCGAGCACCAGCAGCAGGGACACCACCGCGACGGCGAGTTCGGGCACCGCCTCGCGCACCGACTTGTCCAGCCGGTCGATGTCGGTGGTGCCGCGGGAGACCAGGTCCCCGGTGCCGGCGCGTTCCAGCACGCCGGTCGGCAGCGCGACCGAGCGGACCAGGAAGTCCTCGCGCAGGTCGGCCAGCACCCGCTCGCCGAGCACCGCGCCGCGCAGCCGCGACCAGCCGGTGAACGCGGACTGCACGACCAGCGCCAGCAGGTACCAGCCGACCGCCACCGCGAGGGTGGCCCCGGCGGTGCCGGTGGCCAGCGACTCGACCAGGTTGCCGAGCACCCAGGGCCCGACCAGCCCGGCCAGGGTGGCCACCGAGTGCAGCGACACCACCGTGGCGAACCCGCCCCGGTGCCGCCGGGCCAGCACCCCCAGGTAGCCGCGCACGGCGGCCGGGGAGCCGACCGGCAGGGTGGTGACCGGCCCCTGCTCCTGGTGGACGGGGGGCTTCATGACGTACTCCTCGCGTACGGGATCGAACGGTTGACGGCGGTGCTCATACCTGCGCGGCCTCCTCGACCTGCGCGGCCTCCTCGTCCCGGGTGACCACGGCCCGGTAGGCGGGCTCGGTGCGCATCAGCTCGTGGTGCCGCCCGGCCGCCACCACCCGCCCCTCCCGCAGCAGCACCACCCGGTCGGCCCGGTCGAGCAGCAGCGGACTGGTGGCGAACACCACGGTGGTGCGCCCGGCCCGGGTGTCCCGCAGGCCGGCGGCGATCCGGGACTCGGTGTGGGCGTCCACCGCGCTGGTGGGCTCGTCCAGCACCAGGACGGGCGGGTCGGCCAGCAGCGCGCGGGCCAGGGCGAGCCGCTGGCGCTGCCCGCCGGAGAGCGAGCGCCCGCGTTCGGTGATCCGGGCCCGCATCGGGTCGCCCTCGCAGTCCGGCGAGCCGTCCACCAGCGCCTCCAGCACGTCCTCGGAGCGGGCCGCGGCGAGCGCGTCCGCGACCGGGACCCGGCCGGAGGAGGGCACGTCCAGCAGTTCGGCCAGCGTGCCGGAGAGCAGTACCGGCTCCTTGTCGTGGACCAGCACCGCCGCCCGGGCCTCGGCCAGCGGCACGGTGTCCAGCTCGGTGCCGCCGAGCCGCACCGAGGGCAGGGCCTGCTCGCCCTCGGCCAGCGGGACGTGGCCGCCGAGCCGCTCGGCGAGCGCCCCGGCGAAGTCCGGGTCCCCGCAGACCACCGCGGTCAGCTCGCCGGCCCGGACGGTCAGCCCGGTGGTCGGGTCGTGCAGGTCGGACCGGCCCGGCCCGGTCAGCACGCCGTCGGCCCCGCCGCTGGTCCGGCTGAGCGAGAGCACCCGCACGGCCCGCCCGGCGGAGACCCGGGCGACGCTCCAGGCGTGCGCCGCCTCGCCCAGGATCCGCAGCGGTGCGGCCAGGAAGGCGGTCGCGCCGTACACCCCGATCAGGGTGCCCACGCCGAGCTCGCCGGAGGCCGCCAGCCGGGCGCCGTACCACGTCACCCCGACCACGAACAGCCCGGGCAGCAGCACCTGTTGGGCCTGCATCAGCGACCACAGCCGGGCCGAGCGGACGGCCGCCGCCCGGACCTTCTGGGAGGCCGCCCGGTACCGCTCCAGGAAGAGGTCCTCGCCGCCGATGCCGCGCAGCACCCGCAGCCCGGCCACCGTGTCGGCGGCCAGCTCGGTCGCCTTGCCGCCGAGCTCGCGCTGCTCGGTGTAGCGCCGCTCGAACGGCCCGATCAGCGGCCACACCGAGGCGGCCAGCACCGGGACGCCGAGCAGCACCCCGATCCCGAGCACCGGTTCGATCACCAGCACCACCGCGCTGACGGCCAGCCAGACGATCACCGCGGCCCGGACCCGGGCGACCAGTTCGACGTACCAGCCGATCCGCTCGACGTCCCCGCTGCCGACCGCGACCACCTCGCCGGTGGCGATCCGCCGGGACAGCCCGGCACCCAGGTGCGAGGCCTGCCCGGCGACCAACTGCCGCACGTGGCAGGCGGCCTGGATCCAGTTCCAGACCGCCTGCCGGTGCAGCAGCACGGTGCCGACCGAGGCGGTGGCGGCCAGCAGCAGGGCCAGCGCGCCGGCCCGCCAGATCCCGCCGGCGTCACCGTCGACGGCGGCCTGGACGCCGCGCCCGAGCGGCACCGGCAGGGCGGCCTGGGCGCCCATCTCGATCAGCGCCCAGCAGGTGGCACGGACCTGCCCGCGCCGCTGGGCGCGCTGCAGCCAGCGCAGGAAGGCCAGGGGTGAGGAGAGGTCGGGACTGCCGGGGTCGGCCAGCGGCAGTGGGGTGAGCGGCATGACACTCCGATGCGGGGGGTGCGAGGGGTGCGGATGGTGCGAGGTGTGCAAGACGTGCGCGGGGCGCGGGAGTACGGGAGGTGCGGGAGGCACGGGCGGCCCGCGGTCGCGCGGGAACGGACACCCGGAGGCGCGGCGCGACGGCGCGGCGACATCGACGCGTCCGGCGGCGGGCGGCCGGACGGGCAGCGCATGGGTACGAAGGACCCGGATCTCAGGAGGTCATGTCCGCGAGCCTGCCAAGCCCACTGTGATCCACGCAACAGGTTTTCCGCCGCCCCCGCCGCACGCCCTCCGCACGCCCTGGCGCGCACCCCCGTGGCACGGGCCCGGCGCACGCCACGCCGTCGTAAAGCTTCCCCAAAGATTCGCCCGAACGGCGGGAACAATCGTGCCGGGGCACCGGTTGCCCCCTCTGGAAACAACGGACGACCAGGAAGGCACCCCTTCCCGTGAGCAACATCCCCAGCGTCACCCTGAACGACGGCGCTCAGATCCCCCAGCTCGGCTTCGGCGTGTGGCAGGTCGAGGACGCCCGGGCCACCCCCGCCGTGCGCGAGGCGATCGCGGCGGGCTACCGCTCGATCGACACCGCGGCGATCTACGAGAACGAGGCCGGCACCGGCGCGGCCATCACCGAGGCACTCGCGGGCGGCCTGGCCCGCGAGGACCTCTACGTCACCACCAAGCTGTGGAACTCGGGCACCCGCGACTGGTCGGGCGAGCAGGGCCGCGACGCGGTGCTGCGCGAGTTCGACGCCTCGCTGGACAAGCTCGGGCTCGACTACCTCGACCTGTACCTGATCCACTGGCCGCGCCCGATGCACGGCACCTTCCTGAACGTCTGGAAGGCCCTGGAGCAGTTGAAGGAGGGCGGCCGGGTCAAGTCGATCGGCGTCTCCAACTTCGGCCAGGAGCAGCTGACCCGCCTGCTGGACGAGGCCTCGGTCGTCCCGGTGCTGAACCAGGTCGAGCTGCACCCGTACTTCCCGCAGGAGGAGCTGCGCGCCTTCCACGCCGAGCACGGCATCGCCACCGAGGCGTGGAGCCCGTTGGGCCAGGGCGGGGAGCTGCTGGCCGAGCCGGCGCTGGTGAAGATCGCCGGGAAGCACGGCCGCACGGTCGCCCAGGTGGTGCTCCGCTGGCACCTGCAGAGCGGCGTGATCGCCATCCCGAAGTCGGTCACCCCGTCCCGCATCCGGGAGAACCTGGACGTCGCCGGCTTCGAGCTGGACGCCGAGGACCTCGCGGCGATCGCGGGCGTGGCCACCGGCAAGCGGATCGGCCCGGACCCGCAGGGGTTCGACTGGAACTGACGGGCGCCGAGGGGGCGCCGGCCGACCAGGCCCGGCGCCCCCGACAACGACGACAGCGATCTTGACTGTCGGTCATATCGAAGTACCGCTCATTCCGGAGAGGGACGAGCGGTACTTCGGCGTGCCCGGATTCACCGGCCCCGACCATCGGTCGCTACCGACGGCCGTGGGCCTCATGAGACTTGGTGAATCGTTTTGGCTGTTGTTACCAAAGCTTGGGCTAGAGCCTGGCCGCCTTGGCGATGAGCGCGAGCGCCGCCGCGTGCTCCTCCTCCGCGAGCGAAGCGAGCAGCAAGCGCTGGACTTCGGCCACTCCGGCGGCCGAGCGGTGCAGCAGGTCCTGACCCGCCGGTGAGAGCGAGAGCAGGTTGCGCCGCCCGTCCGAGGGGTCGCGCCGGCGCTGCACCAGACCGCGGCGCACCAGCCGGCTGACCATCTCGGCCATCGTGGCCTTGTCCAGCGAGGCCAGCTCGCCGACCGTGCGCTGGTCCGCGCCCGGCTCCAGCTCCAGCGCGTCCAGCACGGCGTACTGCGGGGCCGTCAGGTCCGCGCCGACGTGCTCCGACCAGAGCTTGGTGTGCACCTGCTGGCCGACCCTGATCAGGTAGCCGATCGCCCGCTGGGCGTCCAGTATCGGCCGCGCGTCGGTGAAGACGGCCACGGCCGCGGGTTCCAGCCTGGCTATCTTGGCCATCACCCGGACGATTTCGACCTGCTCGTCCGGCGTGAGCGGCTCGAACAGCACCCGCTGGACGCGGACCACACCACCGGTGGCCTCACGCACCGCCTGGGCGCCGCTCTGTGAGAGGGCGAGCAGTTTGCGCCGGCCGTCGGCCGGGTCGCGCCGTCGCAGCACGAGGCCGCGGCGGACCAGCCGCGCGACCATCTCCGCCATCGTGGCCTTGTCCAGCGAGGCTCGCTCGCCGACGGTCCGCTGGTCCGCGCCCGGTTCGAGGGCGAGGACCAGCAGGACCGCGAACTGCGGAGCCGTGAGATCGGCTCCGACGTGCTCGGACCACAGACGGGTGTGAACCTGCTGTGCAACGCGAATGAGGTGTCCGGGCGACTGCTGCAGTCGCGCGGACACGCGGGTTGTCGGGATCTCCCCCAGCACCATGTATCCGTCCCGATGTCACACCCGGTGTGTGTGGGACACCCGGGTGGGGCAGTAACGGCGAGTGGGCGTCCAGCTATGAGGGAGGGCGCTCCAGCCGTGCAGCCGGTGGCTGCTGGCGGACACTATACAAACGGCAGGCCCTTGCTGGCAGGCAGGGGCGGATAGTAGACGCAGGTTCGGCAACATTGGCATATTTACGCGCTGCCACACCCTTGCAGTAACCCGTTCTCAGCAGAAAGCCGACCGGTCGGTCCTTACCGACCGTCACCTGCGCCTCTCCACCCTGGCCGCCTCCCCTACCCGCCGGTAGGGTATGGGCACCCTCCCCGGGGCCACTCCCCCGGAGGCACCCCGAGAGAGACGAGAGCGAGCATGACCGAGCAGAGCACCGCCACCCGGGTGGCGGTCGTCACCGGCGCCGCCCGCGGCCTCGGCGCCGCCACGGCCGTCCGACTGGCCGCCGACGGCTACGCGGTGGCCGTCCTGGACCTGGACGAGGCCTCCGGCAAGGACACCGTCGACCGGATCACCGCCGCCGGCGGGCGCGCGCTGGCCGTCGGCGCCGACGTCGCGGACGCCGAGCAGGTCCAGGCCGCCGTCGACCGCGTGGCCGCCGAGCTCGGCGCCCCCGTCGTGCTGGTCAACAACGCGGGGGTGCTCCGCGACAACCTGCTCTTCAAGATGTCCGAGTCCGACTGGGACACGGTCATGAACGTCCACCTCCGCGGCGCCTTCCTGATGACCCGCGCGGTGCAGAAGCACATGGTGGACGCCGGCTTCGGCCGCATCGTCAACCTGTCCTCCTCCTCCGCCCAGGGCAACCGCGGCCAGGCCAACTACTCGACCGCCAAGGCCGGCCTCCAGGGCTTCACCAAGACTTTGGCCATCGAGCTGGGCAAGTTCGGCATCACGGCCAACGCGGTGGCCCCCGGCTTCATCGCCACGGACATGACGGCGGCCACCGCCGCCCGGGTCGGCATGGACTTCGAGGACTTCAAGCGGACCGCGGCCTCGCAGATCCCGGTCCAGCGCGTCGGAGAGCCCGAGGACGTCGCCAACACCATCTCCTTCCTCGCCGGCGAGGCCGCCGGCTTCGTCTCCGGTCAGGTGATCTACGTCGCGGGCGGCCCCCTCGACTGAGCACTGAACCTACACAGGGTTACCACGGAGTGGGAAGCCGGTCGAACCGGCCGCCCACTCCGTTTTCTTTACCGGGGCTTTTGCAGAATCATTCGAAGACCACACGGGCATTCGATCCCGGAATAGCGGAAATCACTCCCCGGGTCGCCCGGGGCAGGCCCAATTGTCGATTTCCCGGGAAAATGACAATTCCCTCAGGAATGGCCTCGCCCAGATGGGTATGGTCACCCCGTGCAATCCAGAAGTACCGCCGCTCGCATTCCGCGACAGGGGCCGGATCGCCGCACCGCCGACCGCCGGGAGCTCCCCCGCCCCGACCGCGGCGAGCCCGGCTGGCCACCGATGAGCCGCCGCCGGGCCGCCCTGTTCGCCGCCACCCTCGCCGCCTACCTGCTGGTCCTGGCCGGCGTCCTGCTCAACACCGACCTGGTCGACCTCGACTGGTCGGTGCGCCTGCTCCGCCCGTACGAGCGGTGGCCCAGCCTGGAGCCGCTGCTCGACACCTGGGTGATCGCCGGGCAGCGCGGGCCCAGCGCCATCGCCGCGTTCGCCTGGCTGCTCTGGCGCGCCCACCGCCTCGGGCGGCTGCGCCCGCTGCTGGTGATGGGCGTCGCCCTGCTGCTCCTCAACATCACGGTCGGCGCCGTCAAGATCCTCACCGGCCGGCTCGGCCCGCACTACGCCCAGTACGTCGGCTCCCCCGAGCTGTTCTCCGGCGGCACCATCTTCCCCTCCGGCCACACCGCCAACGCCGTGGTGACCTGGGGCGTGCTCGCCTACCTCGCGGTCCGCTGGCAGCGCACCGGCGCGCTGATCGCCGCCGCCACCGCCTGCTCGATCGGCCTGACCACCGTCTACCTGGGCACCCACTGGGTCTCCGACGTACTGGCCGGCTGGGCCGCCGGGCTGCTGGTGCTGCTCTCCCTGCCCCTGCTGGAGCCGCTGCTCGCGGTGGCCGAACAACGGCTGCACCGCCGGTTCGCACGCTGAACCCCGCCGCCACCGACGACGCCGCCGCCGCCGCGAGCGGGCGCTACCCCTCCCAGCTGCGCTCGACCACGCCGTCCCGCACCGCGAGGTTCAGCCGCCCCTCCCGGTACTCCATGGTCATCAGCTGCCCCGGTTCCAGCACCCGGACCGACGCCCAGCCGTGCCGCCGGGCCAGCTCCCGGGCCCGCTCGATCCGCAGCCCCGCGTAGCCCTCGGCGTCCTCCCCCGTCGTGCCCGCCCCCACGGCGTCCGCACCCGTCACAGCGCCTCCCCGGCTCTCCCCCTCGGACGTACGCTGGAATCGTAGCCCCCACCCGCGCGGCCCGGAGGTGAACGCGCATGCGTGCCACGACGCCGCGGCGGTGGCGCAGCGGCACCGAGCCGGCCACCGCCCGCAGCGACCTCAAGCTCCGCTACCTGCTGTCGCTGACCTTCACCCCGCTGTTCGCCCTGGGGACGGCCGGCTTCGCGTACTGGGCGGCCTCCTCCCCGGTGGACGGCGCCCCCAGCCGGGGCACCCTGACCGGCTTCGCCATCGCCCTCGGGCTGCTCACCCTGTTCGCCGTCGTCGATCTCGTGGTGGTCGTCCGGCGCCGCCGGACCGAGCTCTGACGCGGTGTCTCCCACGGAGTGGGAAGCCGGCCGGGCCGACTTCCCACTCCGAGCCGCAGGCCGGAGTGCGAGGACGGGCCCTACCGGTTGCCGACCGCCTGCTTCACCAGCGTCCGGCCGAAGTCCCACATCAGGCCGTTCCCCCGGTGGGCCTCGTCCATGATCTCGGTGAACGCGTCGACGAACCGGTCCACGTCCCGGTCGGTGATGATCAGCGGCGGGATCAGCTTGATCACTTCCAGGTGGTCCCCGGACACCTGGGTCAGGATCCGGTGCCGCTGCAGCAGCGGGACGACCACCATCTGCGCGAACAGCCCCTTGCGCGCGGCCTGGAGGGCCGTCCAGCCGGTGCGCAGCTTCAACGACCTGGGCCGGCCGAACTCGATGCCGATCATCAGGCCGCGACCGCGCACCTCGGCGAGCAGCTCGTACCGGTCGATCAGGGCCGTCAGCCGCTCGCGCAAGCGGTCGCCGACCTGCCGGGCGTTCTCCACCACCTTCTCCTCGCGCATCACCTCCAGGGTCGCCAGCCCGGCCGCCATCGCCTGGGCGTTGGACCCGAAGCTGGCCGAGTGCACCAGCACCCGGTCCATCGAGGAGTACACCTTCTCGAAGATCCAGCTCTTGCCGAGCGTGGCCCCGACCGGCACGTACCCGCCGGAGAGCGCCTTGGCCGCGCACACCAGGTCCGGCAGCACGCCCTCCTCGTGCTGGTAGGCGAAGAACTCGCCGGTGCGGCCGATCCCGGTCTGCACCTCGTCGCAGATCAGCAGCGCCTTGTGCTCGTGCAGCAGCGCCTGGGCCGCCCGCAGCCAGCCGGGCGGCGGCGCCTGGACGCCCTTGCCCTGGATCGGCTCGACGATCAGCGCGGCGACGTCCCCGCGCTTCAACTCCTTGGCCAGCGCCCCGATGTCGCCGAGCGGGATGGCGGTGTCCGGCAACAGCGGGTCGAAGCCCTTGCGGAAGCCGCTCTCCCCGTTGACGGACAGCGAGCCGGTGGTCAGCCCGTGGAAGGCGTGGTCGGCGTAGAGGACGCGCCGGCGGCCGGTGGCGTACCGGGCGAACTTCAACGCGGTCTCCACCGCCTCGGTGCCGCTGTTGCCGAAGAACACCCGGTCGAGTCCGGGCGCGTACGAGAGCAGCCGCTCGGCCAGCAGCCCGGGCAGCGGCGAGCAGTCGAAGCGGACCAGGTCCGGCAGGTCCAGGTCCATCACCTGCCGGACCGCCGACCGCACCACCGGGTGGTGCCGGCCGAGCGCGAAGATGCCGAAGCCGGCCAGCATGTCGAGGTACTCGTTGCCCTCGGCGTCGTAGAAGTACTGGCCCTGCGCCCGCTCGTAGTACTTGTCGAAGCCGATGGTGCGGAGCATCCGCGGCAGCTGCGGGTTGAGGTAGCGGCTGTGCAGCTCGTACCGCTCACCCCCGCGTTCGGCGAGGAGGGCGGCGAGGTCGAAGGCGGGGCGGTCGGGGTCAGCCGGCATGGCGCGGGTTCGCTCCTCGGGTCGGTAGCAGGTTCTTGGCGAAGACGGCGGTCTGGGCCGCGACCCCGGTGCCGGTCAGGCCGGTCTCCTCCAGGATCTCGCCGCGGGCGGCGTGGCCGAGGAACTCCTGCGGCAGGCCGAGCACCCGCACCGGGACGTCCACGTCGGCGTCGCGCAGCGCCTGGGCGACGGCCGAACCGACGCCGCCGGTGCGGCCGCCGTCCTCGACGGTGACCACCAGCCGGTGGGCGGCGGCGAGGCGGGCCAGGGCCGGATCGACCGGTTTGACCCAGCGCGGGTCGACCACGGTCGCGGTGAAGCCCTCGGCGAGCAGCAGCCGGGCGGCGTCCAGGCAGGCGGAGGCGGTGACCCCGACGGCCACCAGCAGGATCTCCGGCGCCGGTCCGGTGCGCAGCAGCACGTCCGTCCCGCCGACCCGTTCGACCGCCTCGACGACCGGCCCGACGTTGCCCTTGGGGAAGCGGACCACGGTCGGCGCGTCCTCGACCTCGACGGCCTCCCGCAGCTGGGCCCGCAGCTGCTCGGCGTCGCGCGGCGCGGCCAGCCGCAGCCCGGGGACGACCTGGAGCACCGACAGGTCCCACATGCCGTTGTGCGAGGCGCCGTCCGAACCGGTGACCCCGGAGCGGTCGAGCACGAAGGTGACGCCCAGCCGGTGCAGCGCGACGTCCATCAGGACCTGGTCGAAGGCCCGGTTCAGGAAGGTCGCGTAGACCGCCACCACCGGGTGCAGCCCGCCGGTGGCCAGGCCCGCCGCGCTGGTGACGGCGTGCTGCTCGGCGATCCCGACGTCGAAGGTCCGGTCCGGGTACGCCTTGGCGAACGGCGCCAGCCCGACCGGCTGGAGCATCGCCGCGGTGATCGCCACCAGGTCGGGCCGCTCGGCGCCGAGCGCGAGCAGCTCCTCCCCGAACACCGAGGTCCAGGAGACCCCGGCGCTGGGCGAGATCGGCAGGCAGGTGTACGGGTCGATCGGGTTGACGGCGTGGAAGCGGTCCGCCTCGTCCTGTTCGGCGGGCCGGTAGCCGCGCCCCTTGACGGTCAGGCAGTGCACGATCACCGGGCCGCCGAAGTTCCGGGCCTGCCGCAGCGCCTGCTCGACCGCGCCCAGGTCGTGGCCGTCGATCGGGCCCAGGTACTTGAGCCCGAGGTCCTCGAACATGCCCTGCGGGGCGAAGGCGTCCTTGAAGCCCTTCTTGGCGCCGTGCAGCGCGTCGAAGATCGGCTGGCCGACCAGCGGGGTGCGCTGCAGCGCCTCCTTGCCGAGCGCGAGGAAGCGCTCGTAGCCCTGGGTGGTGCGCAGGGTGGCCAGGTGGTTGGCCAGTCCGCCGACGGTCCTGGCGTAGGAGCGCTCGTTGTCGTTGACGACGATGACCAGCGGCCGGTCGCGGGCCTCGGCGATGTTGTTCAGCGCCTCCCAGGCGAGTCCGCCGGTGAGCGCGCCGTCGCCGATCACCGCGACGGTGTGCCGGTCGTACTGGCCGAGCAGCTGGGTGGCCTTGGCGAGCCCGTCGGCGTAGGAGAGCGCGGTGGAGGCGTGCGAGTTCTCCACCAGGTCGTGCTCGGACTCGGCCCGGGAGGGGTAGCCGGACAGGCCGCCCTTCATCCGCAGCCTGGAGAAGTCCTGCCGACCGGTGAGCAGCTTGTGGACGTAGCTCTGGTGGCCGGTGTCGAAGACGATCCGGTCGTACGGCGAGTCGAAGACCCGGTGCAGCGCGATGGTCAGCTCCACCACGCCGAGGTTGGGCCCGAGGTGGCCGCCGGTGCGGGTGACGGCGTCGATCAGGAAGTCGCGGATCTCGTCGGCGAGCAGCGGCAGTTCGGCGGCCGGGAGCTTGCGCAGCTCGGCCGGGGACGTGACGCGGGAGAGCAGTGACATGGGTACACCTCACGACTCGGAGCGGTGCGGTGGTGCCTCCGCCCACCGGGGCGGGGCCGGCCCGGGCACGACGGCCCGGGCCGGACGGGAGCTCAGGACGCGGGACGGCTGCGGTACCGGGCGGCCCCGGCCCGGGCTCAGCGCCCCCGGTTGGAGCTGACGGTCTCGGTGATGGCGCGCAGCGACTGCTGGAGCGAGCCCATGGTGGCCAGGACGGCGGTCGGCTCGTAGCCGCAGTGGGCCATGCAGTTCTCGCAGCGCGGGTCCTTGCCGCGCCCGTACTTGCTCCAGTCGGTCTTCTCGACCAGCTCGCGGTAGGTGGGCACGTAGCCGTCGGCCATCAGGTAGCAGGGCCGCTGCCAGCCGAACAGCGAGTAGTTGGGGATGCCCCAGGGGGTGCACTCGAAGTCGGCCTTGCCCTCCAGGAAGTCCAGGAAGAGCGGGCTGTGGTTGAGGCGCCACCGCTTCCGGTTGCCCCCGGCGAAGGCCTTTCGGAAGAGCTCCCGGGTCTGCTCGACGCCGAGGAAGTGCTCCTGGTCGGGGGCCTTCTCGTAGGCGTAGGCCGGGGAGATCATCATCTCGTCGACCTTGAGCTCGTCGTTCAGGAAGTCCAGGACGTCGATGACGGTCTGCGGGGTGTCGGTGTTGAAGAAGGTGCTGTTGGTGGTGACCCGGAAGCCGCGCCGCTTGGCCTCCTTGATCGCCGCCACCGCCTCGTCGAAGGTGCCCTCCTTGGCCACCGACTCGTCGTGCCGCTCGCGCAGGCCGTCGATGTGCACGGCGAAGGTGAAGTACGGCGAGGGCTTGAACTTGTCCATCTTCTTGCGCATCAGCAGCGCGTTGGTGCAGAGGAAGACGTACTTGCGGCGCTCCACCAGCTGTCGGACGATCTCGTCGATCTGCGGGTGCATCAGCGGCTCACCGCCGGCGATCGAGACCATCGGGGCACCCGACTCCAGGACCGCGCCGACCGCCTGGGCGACCGGCATCCGCTGCTTGAGCACACCCGCCGGGTGCTGGATCTTGCCGCAGCCCTCGCAGGCGAGGTTGCAGGCGAACAGCGGTTCGAGCTCGACGATCAGCGGGAACTTGTCCCGTCGCTTGAGCAGCTTCTGCTGCATCAGGTAGGTGCCGACCCGCACGGTCTGGCGCAACGGCATGGCCATGGCTAGCTCGCCTCCTGGGGGAGCGTCGAGGATGTGGGGTGGTTCAGGACTGCGGAGCGGGTGTCGAGCTCCTGCCGGTACCAGTCGACCAGGGCGGGTACCGCCGCCCGCAGGGTCCGCCAGGCGCGCACCCCGGCCGGGAGCGTGCCCGGCCGCAGCAGCTCGTGCTCGGGGGTGTCCACCACCACCCGCAGCACGGCCACCGGCAGCGCCGGGCGCACCTCCCGCAGTGCGGCCAGCACGGCGGCGGCCTCCATGTCGACGGCCAGCGCCCCCTGGAGGTGCAGGGCGCGCCGCTCGATGCCGCGCACCACGTGGTCGGCGGTGTGGTGCACCCCGGTGTGCGCGGTCAGGCCGTGTTCCTTGAGCGCCCGGGCCAGCTCGGGCCCGGAGTCGACCGGGTAGAGGTGGCCCTCGGCGTCGCGCACGCCGTCCGCGGCCACCACCTCGCCCGGCGCCACCCCCGGCCCGACCGCGGCGCCGAATCCGGCCACCACGACCGCGCCGTAGCCGCCCGGGGCGGAGCCGAGCAGTCGCCGTACGGCCGTCCCGGCGCGCCGTCGGCCGACCCCGGTGCGCACCAGCACCGGGGGTCCGCCGGCCGAGCCGCGCCAGTCGCCGCCGCGCAGGGCCCACACCTCGGGGCCCAGCGCGCAGAGCACCAGCAGCGGGGCGGTGGTCACCGGTTCGCCCCGATCGACGGCGTGCCGCCCGGCCGCACCATCCCGGGGCCGCCGTTGAGGTAGCGGCCGAGCGCGGTGACCGGGAAGACCAGCCGGTACAGGTGGTAGTTGATGGAGAAGTCCCACGGGAAGCCGGTACCGGTGAACTGGGGCTCGTCCCAGGTGCCCTCGGGCAGCTGGGTGCGCACCAGCCACTCGACCCCGCGCTCCACCGCCGGGTTGGACCGGCCCTCCGGGCCCTCGCCCGCCGCGAGCAGCGCCATCAGCGCCCACGCGGTCTGCGAGGCCGTGGAGTCGCCGCGCCCGGCCCAGCGCGCCGGGTCGTCGTAGGAGCGCATGTCCTCGCCCCAGCCGCCGTCGGCGTTCTGCCGGTCCTCCAGCCAGCGCACCGCCCGGCGGATCGCCGGGTGCTCGTCCGGGACGCCGGCCGCGACCAGGGCGGGCAGCACCGAGCCGGTGCCGTAGATGTAGTTGGTGCCCCAGCGGCCGAACCAGGAGCCGTCCGCCTCCTGGTCGCGCAGCAGCCACTCGATGCCGCGGCGGGTGCGCGGGTCCCGGGCCCGGCCGGTCTCGGCGAGCATCTCCACCACGTGGGCGGTGACGTCCGCGGACGGCGGGTCGACCACCTCGCCGAAGTCGCAGAACGGCAGCTTGTTCGGCAGCAGGCTGGTGTTGTCGACGTCGAAGGCACCCCAGGCGCCGTTCTTGGACTGCATGCCGAGGTTCCACAGCACGCCCCGGTCCACCGCCGCGTCGACCTTGGCCTGGTCGGGGTGGGCGACCCGGCGCAGCGCCAGCACCACCTCGGCGGTGTCGTCGATGTCGGGGTAGGTCTCGTTCTCGAACTCGAAGGCCCAGCCGCCGGCCGGCAGGGCGGGCCGCTGGACGGACCAGTCGCCGCGCTTGCGGATCTCCTCGCCGAGCATCCAGTCGACGGCGCTGACCAGGGCCGGGTGGTCGGCCGGGACGCCGGCGTCGACCAGCGCGATGGTGGCCAGGCAGGTGTCCCAGACCGGGGACTGGCAGGCCTCCATCCAGCGCATGCCGTCCTCGGTGTGCACGGTGAAGCGGTCGAAGGAGGAGAGCCCGGCCTTCATCACCGGGTGCTCCAGCTCGTAGCCCTCCAGGTGCAGGGCGATCAGCGAGTAGACGGCGGGCGGCTGGATGCCGCCCCAGCAGCCGTCGGCCTCCTGCCGTTCGACGATCCAGCGGCAGGCCTGGGCGACGGCGAGCCGGCGCAGCGGCCGGAAGGCCCGGCGGTGGTAGGCGTGCAGCAGCTTGTCGAGGCGCTCGAACAGGCCGTCCCAGCTGGTGGCGGGGGCGAGCGGCCGGTCGGGGTACGGGTGGTCCGGGTCGGTGTGCAGCTCGGTGATCGCGAAGGGGGCCGGACGGACCGGGCGGTGCGAGGAGACCACGGTCAGCGGGACGATGGTCTGCCGGGCCCAGCAGCCGAAGGCGTAGATGTTCAGCGGCAGCCACTTGGGCAGGAAGATGATCTCGGGTGGCATCTCGGGCAGGCGGTCCCAGGACCACCAGCCGAAGAGCGCGAGCCAGATCCGGGTGAACACCCGGGCGGCCGCGATGCCCCCGGCGGAGCGGACGTAGCGCGCGGCGGCCAGCATGTGCGGGGCGTCCGGGTCGTCGCCGGCGAGCTTGAGGGCGACGTAGGCCTCGACGGTGGTGGAGAGTTCGGGCGGTCCGCCGTGGAAGGTGGCCCAGGTGCCGTCCTCCCGCTGCTGGGAGCGGATCCACTCGGCGGTGGCCCGGGTCTGCTCCTCCGTCCTGATGCCCAGGAACTGGCGGAGCAGTAAGTCCTCGGCGTCCATGGTGACGTTGGTCTCCAGGTCGCCCTTCCACCAGCCCTCGGAGGACTGCAGCGAGAGCAGGTGGGTGGTGGCGCGCGCGAGGGCCGCGCGCGCGTCGCCGGGCTGCCGGTCCGCCTCACCGGCCGGCCGGGGCCGGTCGGTGTCCTCGGGCTGCCACCGCCCCGCACCCAGCAGGGTCGGGGGGCGGTCGCCCACCGCGACCGGCTCGGAATCGTACTCAGGGTCGAGCCGGCCGTCCGCGGTTGCTGTCAACGTAACGTCACCTCTCTCGTACCACCACGAATTCGGCGAGTGCGACGAAGTGCTCGCGCACCTCGTCGGACATGGGCACCTCGTCCAGGGCGGCGAGGGCAGTCGTGTGCTGGCGGCGGGCCTCCTCCTGGGTCCAGGCCCGGCCGCCGGCCTCCTCGATCAGCGCGGCCCGGGCGGCGAGCTCGGGCTCGCCCTCCTCGCCCCGGCCCTTCGGGTCCGCGAGCTGCTCGGCCAGCCGGCGCGAGGCGGCGCCGCCCTCGGCGAGCGCCGCGGCGACCGGCAGGGACTTCTTGCGCTGGCGCAGGTCGCCCCAGTGCGGCTTGCCGGTGACCTCGGTCGCGCCCCAGATGCCGAGCAGGTCGTCCACCGCCTGGAAGGCCAGGCCCAGGTGGTGGCCGTAGCGCTGGAGGGCGTCCGAGACCTTGTCGTCGGCCCCGGCCAGGACGGCGCCGATCGCCGAGGCGGCGGCCAGCAGGGCCGCCGTCTTGCCGCCCTCCATCTCCAGGCACTCGGCGACGGTGACGCTGTCGCGCTGTTCGAAGGCGACGTCCATGGCCTGGCCGTCGATCAGTCTGCGGGTCGCGGTGGTGAGCAGCCGGACGGCGCGCGCGGCGTCGGTGGGGCTCGCGCCGCCGGTCACCCCGGCGTCGAGCAGCACCTCCGTGCCGAGCGTCGCCAGGGCGTCACCGACCAGGATCGCCTGGGCCGGGCCGAAGACCGTCCAGGCGGTGGCCCGGTGCCGTCGGGTCTCGTCACCGTCCATCAGATCATCATGGAGCAGGGAGAAGTTGTGCACCAGTTCAACGGCGACCCCGCCGGGCACCCCGACCTCGGGCGCCGCACCGGCCGCCTGAGCGGACAGCAGGGCCAGCGCGGGGCGCACGGCCTTGCCGCCGTCGCCCTCCACCGGGGTGCCGTCCCGGTCGATCCAGCCGAAGTGGTACGCGGCGACGGTGTCCATCGGTGCGGCCAGACGGGCGACGGTGGCCCGTAGCGGCGGGGCGCAGAGCGTCCGGCTGCGGGCCAGCAGCTCCGGCACCGAGACCGGTTCGGCGTGCGCCGTGCCTCCGACGGCGATGCCGGTGCGTGACTCCACGTGCGTTCCCTCTCCCTCGTGGTGCCGGACCGCACGGGGCGGCCGGGTACTGTCGGTGCGGCTGGTGTCGAAGCGGGCAGTGCCGAAGCGGGTGGTGCCGCGGCGCTCGGTGTCGGTACGGCCGATGGGGCCGACGGTACGCCCGTCGGCTCTGGCGGGCTCTCCGGCCGCGGGCCCCGCCGTCACCTGGGCCACCGCCCGTCGCCCCGGTCCACCGGCACCCTGGCACCGGCCGCGGCCAGCGCGGCGTCGGCGGCGGCGTGGCCGCTGCGCACCGCGCCCTCCATGGTCGCGGGCCAGCCGGTGGCGGTCCACGCGCCGGCCAGCAGCAGGCCGGGGACGCCGGTCGCGGCCCCGGGCCGCAGCGCGGCGCTGCCGGGCGCCCCGTCGAAGGTCGCGGTGCGCTCCCGGGTGACGAAGAAGTCCAGCACCTCGGCACCGGCGGCGGCCGGCAGCAGCCGGGCCAGCTCGGGCAGGTAGCGCTCGCGCAGTTCGGCGACCGGCAGGTCGATCTCGTCCTGGACGGCGGACTGGGACAGCGCCAGGTACTGGGCGCCGGGGTGGGCGCGGCCGATCGGGGTACCGGCCAGCCCGGAGTGGGTGGTGCGGTCGAAGACCCACTGGACCGGGCTGCCGAGCGCGGCGAAGAACGGCCGGCGCAGCACCTTGCGATCGTAGACCACGTGCACGTTGAGGATCGGCGTGGTGCCGAAGTCCTCCAGCCGGTGGGGGACGGCACCCGGCGGCAGCAGGGCGGCCGCGGTGTCCTGGGCGCCGGCCAGCACCACGGTGTCGGCGGTGAGCAGCTCGCCGTTGCCCGACTGGCCGCCCTCCAGCCGGACGGCGTGCTGGGGCGCGGCCGGCTTGAGCTCCGCGACCCGGGCGCGCAGCAGCACCCGCACGCCGGCGCGTTCCAGCTCGGCGAGCGCCCGGTCGTGGTGGATCGCGCCGAGCGGGACGGCGGCGATGCCGATGTCGGAGGCCCCCGGGTCGGAGAGCAGCCCGGTCTTGAAGACCATCGCGGCGAGCGCCAGGGACACCTGGTCGGCCCGGGCGTTCAGGGTGGCGACGCCGACCAGGTCCCAGAGCGCGGCCGTGGTGGCGGCGTTCTGCCCGTTGCGGCGCAGCCACTCGCCGAAGGAGAGCCCGTCCAGCGCCGGGTCGGCGAGGTCCAGGCCCTTGAGGGCGAGCGCGCCGCGGACCACCCGGGCGCGGTCGGCCGGGGACAGGTGCGGGTAGCGGGCGAGGCTGCCGGCCAGGTGCAGTGGGACGGGCAGGCCGGCCCGCCGCAGGCGGCCGAGGGTGCGCACCGGGGCCGCGGCGGGGCCGGTGACGGAGAGCACCGGGACGTCCAGCCGGTCCTGGAGGTGGGTCATCCGGGTGGCGCCCAGGCGCTCCAGCAGCCCGCGGTAGGCGGTGCAGCAGCGCAGGAAGACGTGCTGGCCGTTGTCGACGGTCAGGTCACCGCGCTGGAAGGAGAAGGCCAGGCCGCCGAGCCGGGGGCGCCCCTCGGCGAGGGTGACCCGGTGGCCGGCCTCGGCCAGCCGCAGGGCGGTGGTGATCCCGGCCAGGCCGCCGCCGACCACGACGGCGGCCGGGCGCGCGGCATCGGCTCGCCCGGTCATCGGCCCTCCCCCTCGCAGTCGCCGGACCGCCCGGCGACGTTCGCTGTCGCCGGCGCGCTCACGGCCGGCGCCGCGGTCGACACGGCGCCACCCTGATGTGATTCCCCGCTGACACAGCGTGACAGAACCGTGGCGAGAATCAAGAACGCCCCCCGGCGAGCCCGGAAAGCGCCACGTACGCCTTCTCCCAGCCCGGGAGCGACACCCGGCCGCGCAGCACCGACTCCGGGTCGGCGGCGATCCGGCCGAGCAGCCGGTGGTAGATCCCGGCCATCGCGGCGGTGCAGGCGCGGCTGCGGCGGTCGAGCAGGGGCAGCAGCCGCAGGCCCTCCTCGAAGGCGGCCTGGGCGCGGGCGGCCTCGAAGGCCACCAGCCCGGTGAAGTCGGCGCCGACCGGCGGCTTGGGCAGCGCGAAGCCCTGCTCGCAGCCGAACCGGACCAGGTCCTCGGTGGGCAGGTAGGTGCGGCCGGTCAGGGCGTCCTCGCGCAGGTCGCGCAGGATGTTGGTGAGCTGCAGGGCCAGGCCCAGGGTGTCCGCGTACTGCGCCCCGCGCTCCGGGTCCTCGCAGCCGTAGACGCCCAGCGAGAGCCGGCCGATGGCACCGGCCACGCAGCGGCAGTAGACCTTGAGCTCCTCGTACGTCTGGTACTCGGCGCCCTTGAGGTCCATCTCCACGCCGTCGATCAGCTCGTCGAAGCCGCCGAGCGGGATCGGGAAGCGCCGGGCCGCGTCGGCCAGGGCGACCTTGATCGGGTCGGTGTCGTCCTCGGCGACCGCCCCGGAGCGGACTTCGTCCACCAGCTCCCGGGTGCGCACCAGGGCCTCGGCCTTGCGGTCGGCCGGGAGGTCGCCGTCGCCGATGTCGTCCACCCGGCGGGCCAGCGCGTACAGGGCCGACATGGCCAGTCGCTTGGGCTCGGGCAGCAGGCGGATGCCGTAGCTGAAGTTGCGTGCCTGCAGTCCGGTGACTGCCTCGCAGTACCGGTACGCCGCCATGACCGGGGCCGACGCCAGTGGTGATGCCGCCACTCGGGCGTTCACCTTCCCTTCGCGAAGATGGCCGCCGCCTTCGCTGCGAGGCGGCGCTTGTCCGGCTTCGCCTGCCGGGCGAGCACGTCGTACCCGGCGTCCTCGACGGCCGCCAGGGCCGCGTAGCCGCCTGCGGTGAATCCCGCCAGGAGCAGTCGAAGCCTTCCCCGAACCGTACCTACCAATGGTGCGCCGCGGTCGAGCAGGGTGCGGGCCCGTTCGGCCTCGAAGGCGATCAGTTCCCGGACCGCACCGGTCGCGGTGGGTTCGGCGAGCTCCTCCTCGGTGACGCCGAAGCGCTCCAGGTCCTCGGCGGGGAGATAGATCCGGCCGCGGGAGAGGTCCTCGGCCACGTCCTGGAGGTGTTCGACCAGCTGGAGGGCGGTGCAGATGGCGTCCGAGAGGGCGATCCGCTCGGGGGTGGAGACGCCGGCGATGGACAGCACCAGGCGGCCGACCGGGTCGGCGGAGAGTGTGCAGTAGCCGACCAGGTCGTCGTAGGTGGCGTAGCGGGCGGTGGTCTGGTCCACCCGGTTGGCCTCGATCAGACGGCGGAACGGCTCGGGCGTCAGGCCGTGCCGGTCGACCAGCGGGACGAGGGCGCCCAGCAGCGGGTGCCGGGGCTGCTCGGCGCCGGCGGAGCGCAGCGCGGTCTCGAACACCCGGTCGAGGTCGCGCTCCAGTCCGTCGAGCAGGGCGAGCCGGAAGGAGACCTCCGCCGGGCCCGGCGGGCCGGACTGGGCCGAAGGAGTGGCGGGGGGCCGCTGCTCGATCCCCAGCAGGGCCGCGGTGGCGGCCGGATCGGCCAGGTCGCCGTCGCCGGAGTCGTCGACCAGCCGGGCGAAGCCGTAGACCGCCATCAGGTCGTCGCGCCAGGCCGCGGGCAGGAAGAAAGGGGCGACCGGGAAGTTCTCCGCACCCGCCTTCTCCAGGGTCTGTCCCGCGGAAGGGTTCACCGGCGTATCTCTGGGCTGGGCCGAAGCCGACACTGCAGTCACTCCCCCGTTCTACACCGCTCGGTACCACCGGTCCGACTCGGACACGCGTCCGAGCGCGGGCGTCACGTACGGCACACCGCCCCCGCGCCCCCAGCCTGACACCACGCGCCGCGCCCGAGAAGAGCGCCCCGCCCGGCGCACGGTGGCGCTCACCCCCGCGGCGGCGGGCCACCCGGGGTAGCGGCGCACGCCGAAGGGCCGGCTCCGGGGTGTTCCCGGAGCCGGCCCTGGAGTGCCGGGGCCCTGCGGTGCCAGGCGCTGCGGCGGCGGGGCGTTACGGGCGCTCGCCGCGCTCGTAGCGGCCGACGACCTCGTCGGTCGGGCCGTCCATGACCAGCTCGCCGGCCTCGATCCAGATGGTCCGCTCGCAGACCTCGCGGATCGAGTTGTTGTCGTGGCTGACCAGGAAGACCGTACCGGCGGAGCCGCGCAGCTCGTCGATGCGCTTCTTGCTGCGCTGCTGGAAGGCCTGGTCACCGGTGGCCAGGGCCTCGTCGATCAGCAGCACGTCGTGGGTCTTGGCGGCGGCGATGGAGAAGCGCAGCCGGGCGCCCATGCCGGAGGAGTAGGTGCGCATCGGCAGGGAGATGAAGTCCCCCTTGTCGTTGATCCCGGAGAACTCGACGATGTCCTGGTAGCGCGCCCGCACGTCGGCCGGCGACATCCCCATCGCCAGGCAGCCCAGGACGACGTTGCGCTCGCCGCTCAGCTCGTTCATCAGGGCCGCGTTGACGCCCAGCAGCGAGGGCTGGCCGTTGGTGTAGATGCCGCCCTTCTCGGTCGGCAGCAGGCCCGCGATGGCGGCCAGCATGGTCGACTTGCCGGAGCCGTTGGAGCCGATCAGACCGACCGCCTCGCCCTTGTAGGCGGTGAAGCTGATGCCCTTGACCGCGTGCACCTCGCGCACGCCGGAGGCGCGCTTGCGGCTGATGATGCGGCTCAGCGCCGAGGTGGCGCTGCCCTTGCCGGAACCGGCGCCGTGCACCCGGTAGACGATGTGCACGTCGTCGACGACGACGGTGGGCTCGCGGGCGACCTTGGTGTCCATGACGGCGTCGCGCTTGCTCAGATCGGTGTCAGCCACGGCCGTACTCCTCCTCGGCCTTCCAGAAGAAGACGTATCCGATGACGAAGATCCCGACCGCCCAGGCGATGCCGTAGGTCCACTGGTGCGGCGGCAGGGACTGGTGCACGGGCTGGTGCTTGTTGTAGATGACCGGCGCGAAGGCGTGCCGGAGCAGGTCCATGTAGACCGACGCCGGGTTGATGTTGCAGATCACCTGGATGTAGTGCGGCCACTTGTGGACCCGGTCCTGGATGCTGAACATCACGCCGGACAGGAACATCCAGGCCCGCATCACGAACGGGATCAGCTGGGAGATGTCGCTGGTCTTGGCGCCGATCCGGGCGAAGATCAGCGAGATACCGGTGTTGAACATGGTCTGCAGGAGCAGCGCCGGGATGATCAGCAGCCAGGTCTTGCCGGGGGTGATGCCGGCGGCGAGCACGGTGACGACCAGCACCACCATCGAGATCATCAGCTGCTGGAGCTGGATCACGGTGAAGGCGATCGGCAGGCTGGCGCGCGGGAAGTGCAGCGCACGGATCAGGCCGAGGTTGTCGGAAATCGCCCGGGTACCGGACTGCACCGCGTTCTGGGTGAACTGGAAGACGAAGACGCCGATGCAGAGCCAGGCGATGTAGGTGTTCGGCGGGAAGCCGTCCTTGCTCTGCAGGATGACGCCGAAGACCAGGTAGAACACGCCGCAGTTGAGCAGCGGGGTCACGACCTGCCACAGCTGGCCCAGCTTGGCATCGGTGTACTGGGCCACCAGGCGGGCGGTGGCGAAGGCCCAGATGAAGTGGCGCCTGGCCCAGAGCTGCTTGGTGTAGGCGAACAGACCGGGGCGGGCACCGCTCACCGAGAGGCCGTACTTGTCCGCAAGCTGCTTGGGGGTCAGGCCCGCGTCCGCCCCCCTCGGGGCTGAGAGGCTGACGGGTTCACTCACTGTCGACACATTCGTCCTTCGCGCGGGATCGGTCGGAGCGGCCGGTCGGCGGGGGTCCGCCGGCCTTGCGCCGATGGGGATCCTGGGGTCACGGGGGGTTCCGGCCGGTGTGTGGTCACCGGCCACGGCGATCGATCCTCTGATCCAATCAGATGATCGGAGGACGTCCCATCCTGGTCAGTCGCCAGACGGTACGCCATCGCATGGGCTTCCGCGGACCGCAGGGTTCGCGGAAACCCGCCCGGAATCCGCTCAGCCAGGCCTTCAACCCCTCCGCGGAGGGACGTCGGGCCAGGGTCAGCAGAAACCAGGTTCCCAGATAGAGAGGCACCAACGGGGCCGGAAGGTTCCGCCTCGCGAGCCAGACCCTGTTACGGGCCACGTTGTGGAAGTAGGCGGCGTGCCGGGCCGGCGAGGTGGCGGGGTGGTGCAGCACCACGTCCGCCCGGTAGTCGATGGCCCAGCCCGCGTCCAGGGCGCGCCACGCGAGGTCGGTCTCCTCGTGGGCGTAGAAGAACTCGGCCGGCAGCTGCCCGGCCTGCTCGAACACCTTGCAGCGCACGGCGCTCGCGCCGCCCAGGAAGGTGGTCACCCGGGAGGAGCGCATCGGGTCGCTGGCGCGCAGCCGGGGCACGTGCCGGCGCTGGGTGACGCCGGTGTCCGGGTCCTCGATCCGGAAGGAGACGATGCCCAGCTCCGGGTCGGCGGTGAAGGCCTCGCGCAGCAGACGGGCGGAGTCGGTGCGCGGCAGCAGGCCGTCGTCGTCCAGGAAGAGGACGGCGTCCACCTCCCGGCCGTCCGGCCCGAACAGCTCGATGCCGACGTTGCGCCCGCCCGGGATGCCCAGGTTCTCCGGCAGCTCGACGCTGCGCACGCCGGCCGGCAGCGAGGGCAGCTTCGCGCCCTGGCCGACCACGGCGAACTCGACCTCCGGGCCCTCCTGGGCGCGGACGGAGTCGATCAGGGCGTTGAGCTCGGCGGGCCGGTTGCCCATGGTGATGATGACGACGCCGAGGCGGAAGTTCTCCGCGGTGGTGGAGGACGTGGAAGTGGTCATCGGAGCCTGCTCGAAAGGACGATGCTCAGCAGGTGCAGCACGGTCTGCAGCATGGCGATGGCCGCCAGCACCACGACCGCGATCCGGGTGAAGAACAGTCCGCCGTGGACCGCGTCGGCGATCCCGGCCGCCAGGATGAACAGCGAGGCCTCGACCGCGCCGACCAGGCGGTGGAACTTGAGCAGCGAGGCGGCCCGGCGGGCCTTGGCCACCGAGGCGGACCGCGGCACCGAGGCGCTGTCCTCGACGGCCGTCAGGCCGCTGCGGGCGCGGGCCACGTCCACCAGGTCCGTCTCGGACTTGATCAGGATCGCGCCGAGCGCGGCCAGCGTGCCCAGGAACGCCCACTCCCAGTGCGAGCCGCCGCCCTCGCGGTGCAGCAGGTCGGTGGCGCGCAGGCCGAGACCGGTCAGCAGGGCCGCCTCGGACATGTAGTGCCCGACCCGGTCCAGGTAGACGCCGGTGAGCGAGGTCTGCCGGCGCCAGCGGGCCACCTCGCCGTCCACGCAGTCCAGCAGCAGGTAGACCTGGATCAGCAGCGCGCCCAGGACGGCGCCGGTGATGCCCGGCACGACCAGGGCGGCACCGGCCAGGATGCCGGTGAGCATCATCAGGTAGGTCAGGCCGTTGGGCGTGATCGCCGTCATGGTGGACAGCACGCGGGTGATCCGCAAGGAGATCTTCCGCATGTAGAGGCGCCCGGCCCAGTGCTCGACGCTGCGGCGCTGGAGCATGCCCTCCGGGTGGATCACCGCCCGCAGTTCCTCGATCGAGGGCCGGCGGGTCAGGTCCACCGGGGGCCGCTCGGCGCCCGCGGTGGAGGGGTCAGCTGTTGACGGCTTGGACATAGTCGGCGTACGCGTCCCTGATTGCGGAAGGGGAGAGGTCGAGGTGTTCCAGGATGGTGTAGCGGCCCGGGCGGGTGTTCGGAGCGTAGTGCACCGCCTCGGTGAACTCCGTCTCGGTGAAACCCATCTGAGCCGCGGTCACCGGCAGCCCGTGGCTCGCCAGGCGCTCCACGATCAGACCGGTCAGCTCGCGCTCGCCCCGCAGGAAGCTGGCGAACGCCGCGCCGAGGCCGACCTGTTCGCCGTGCTGGGCGGAACGCTTGGGGTACAGCACGTCCAGGGCATGCGAGATCTCGTGGCAGGCGCCCGACGAGGGTCGGGTGCTGCCCGCGATGTTCATCGCGATGCCGGACAGTACCAGGGCTTCCGCGAGGGCCGTCAGGAGGTCCTGATCCTGAATGTTCCCTGGGTGCCGGAGCAGGTTCTCACCGGCCGAGCGGGCCATCGCGACGGCCAGTCCGTCCACCGGTTCGCCGGTGACGGTGTGCGACAACTCCCAGTCCGCGCAGGCCGAGATGTTGGAGACGACGTCCCCGATCCCGGCCGCCACGAAGCGCTGCGGGGCCTGCCGGATCACGTCCAGGTCGACGATGATGCCGATCGGGCCGGGGACCCCGTAGGAGCCCCGGCCGGCGTCGTTGTCGAGGGTGGAGACCGGGGAGCAGATACCGTCGTGCGCGAGGTTGGTGGCCACCGCGACCACCGGCAGGCCGACCCGGGCGGCGGCGTACTTGGCGGCGTCGATGATCTTGCCGCCACCGAGGCCGACGACCGCGTCGTAGTGCTTGCCGCGCATCTCCTCGGCGAAGCGCACCGCGCTGTCGAGGCTGCCGTCGTCCACGTTGTACCAGTCGGCGCCGGGCAGGGCCGGCTCCAGGCGCGCGCGCATCGCGGCGCCGGAGCCGTTGCTGATCGCCACCGCGATCCGGCCCGAGGCCGACAGCCTCTGGTCCGCGAGGATGCCGCCGAGCGCGTCCAGCGCGCCCGGGCGGATCTCCGCGAACAGCGGCGACGGGACCAGTCGGGTCAGTACTGGCACGCGATCTCCCGGGCCTTCGCCAGGTCGTCGTGGTTGTCGACCTCGACCCAGGACACCTCGCCGATCGGCTGGACGTCGATCCGCAGGCCCCGGTCGACCATCTCCTGGTAGCCGTCCTCGTAGTACAGCTGGGGGTCGCGCTCGTAGGTGGCGCGCAGCGCGTCGGTGAGGTCGGCGGCGGCGGCCGGGTTGATCACCGTGACGCCGATGTACTCGCCGGTCGCCTCGGCCGGGTCCATCAGCTTGGTGATGCGGCGCATGCCGGCGGCCGGGTCGACGACGACCTTCATCTCCTCGTCGGCGAGCTTCTTCACCGTGTCGAGGGCGAGCAGGATGCCGGGGGCCCGGCCCTCCTCGACGAGGCGCCGGTTGCCCTCCAGCATGGTGCGCTGGACGGAGGCCGGGTGGACGGTGTCGCCGTTGGCCAGCAGCAGGCCCTCGGCGAACAGCTCGCGGGCGCACCAGAGCGAGTAGGCGTTGTTCCACTCCTCGGCCCTGTCGTTCTCGACCAGGTGGAGCTTGACCCCGTACTTGCTCTCCAGGGCGTCCTTGCGGTCGTACACCGCCTCCTTGCGGTAGCCGACGACGATCGCCGCGTCGCGCAGTCCGACCTCGGCGAAGTTGCCCAGGGTGAGGTCCAGGACGGTCCGCTCCCCGTCGACCGGCACCAGCGCCTTGGGCAGGGTGTCGGTGTACGGGCGCAGCCGGCGGCCGGCGCCGGCTGCCAGAACGAGGCCGATCATGCGGGGTCTCCTGATCCGTGGTGCGTCGTGCGGTCCGCGCGGGGATGTGCCGACGGGCCCGGCGGCGCTGTCGCCGGTCGGCCCGGCGTACGGCCGGGCCCGGCGGCGGCGCGCCGGACCGGCACAGATCCGGGCAGCGTGTCGTAAGCGATGGTAGGCGACCCGGGCGACGTGCCCGAACGCGGCCGGAGGCGCCGGGGTGACGACGAGGTGGAGGTGCGGTGATCGAACAGGATGGGAACGGATACCGAACTGATCTTCGGGACGAATGACCCTTCCGGGGCGTCCCGGACCGTTTCCGGTACGGATCCGGACCGCCCCGCGTCATGATCCGCCCGGTTGTGCGTGGGACCCGTCCGGACCGCCACCCATACGGCAGACTGGAGCCCGACGACGGCGCCGGTGCCCGCGCCGCGTCCCGAGCCCCCCGACGGGTGCCCACGACGCGCTCGACGCTCCCGTTGCTCCCGCTCCCCCCTTCCGAAAGAGGCCCCATGCCCCAGAGTCCGCCGACCGACCCGACCCACTTCGCCGCCGAGATCGACAGCGGCCTGGACGTGGAGACAGACGTGACGGTCGACCCCCGGGCCACCGCCCCCGCGAGCACCGGGATCCTGCTGGAACTGGTCGACGACGAGGGCGTCACCATCGGCACCGGCGAGAAGCTCTGGGCCCACCAGCAGCCGGGCCGGCTGCACCGGGCCTTCTCGGTCTTCCTGTTCGACCGCCAGGGCCGGATGCTGCTGCAGCGCCGGGCGCTCGGCAAGTACCACTCCCCCGGCGTCTGGTCGAACACCTGCTGCGGGCACCCGTACCCGGACGAGCCGCCGTTCGTGGCCGCCGCCCGGCGCACCGCCGAGGAGCTGGGCCTCGCGCCGGCGCTGCTCTGCGAGGCCGGCACCGTCCGCTACGACCTGCCGGACGAGGCCACCGGGCTGATCGAGCGGGAGTGGAACCACCTGTTCGTCGGGCTGGTCACCGCGCCGGTGCAGCCGGACCCGGAGGAGGTCGAGGACTTCGCCTTCGTGACCGCGCAGGAGCTGCGCGAGCTGCGGGCCGAGCGGCCGTTCTCGGTCTGGTTCGAGACCGTCTTCGAGGCCGCGCTGCCGGGGATCCGGGAGATCGCCGGCCGGGACTGGTAGCGGACGGGAGTCCGTGGGGGTGGCCGTCCCCGGCCGGGGGCGGCCGTCCCCGTGCGGGGTCGCACCGTCCCCGTGCGGGAGGGCGCTCGTCAGGACCCGGGCTCCGGGGGGACGGGCAGCGAGGCCCAGATGACCTTGCCGCCCTCCCCCGTGTGCTCGACGTCGCACACCCCGCCCGCCTGGAGGGTGACGCTCTTCACCAGCAGCAGGCCGCGCCCGCCGGTACGGCCGGTGTCGCTCTCCAGGGCCTTCGGCCGGTACGGGTCGCCGTCCTCGACCGAGACCCGCACCCAGCCCCGGCGCACCGACAGCTCGGTGGTCACCTCGGGCGACAGCTCGGCCGCGTGCTTCACCGCGTTGCCGACCAGCTCGGAGACGATCAGCAGCACGTCGTCCACCAGCTCCTGGTAGCGCACCCCGGTCATGCCCTGGGCCAGCAGGCGGTCCCGCACCGCGTGGCGGGTGCGCGGCACGGAGGCCTCGACGGCGGGCACCCGGAAGCGCCACACGCCCTCGACGGGACCGTCGGCCGTCGGTCGGCGGCCCGACCGGGCGCCGCGTCTCGGCTCGGCCTTCGCCGCCCCGCTGATCTGCTCCACGTCCAGCCGCCCTTCGTCCGCGACCCGGGAATCAGGCGATCCGCATCATGGCGCCCTCGGTCCACAGAGGCTAGGAGAGCGGTCGGTGCCTCCGTGGCACCGTCGACAAGTTGCCCGTGTCGGATCGGCTCCGACCGGAATCGATCGCGGGCGTGGGCTTAACCGATCGTTTGCTTCGCCCTCGCCACCGCTTCGCCCGGCGTTCGAGCGCCCTCGCGAGCCGTGCCGGCCGGTCCGGACGGGCCGGGCGTCCCACGGCCCCGGCCCCTCGGACGGGTGGAGCGGAGGTGGGGCCGTGGCGGGGGCCGCGGTGGAGGCCGCGGTGGGGCCGAGGAAACGCAGGTGAGAAGCACTCCGGAAGCCTGGTAATGTTCTCTCTGTCGCCGAGGGGGCGAGAGAAAAGTCCCCGAAGCACACACCCTGTCCGGGTGGCGGAATGGCAGACGCGCTAGCTTGAGGTGCTAGTGCCCTTTATCGGGCGTGGGGGTTCAAGTCCCCCCTCGGACACAATCGAAATTCCCCGTGGAATCCGAAAGGATCCCGCGGGGAATTTCTTTTTTCCGGCCCACGGCCGACTCTCCCTCGCGATCCACCGCCGACGGCGGTGTGGCGCCGGTCTCGCTGAGCGGTCCCGGCCGTCCGAAAACCGGACACGAGATGGCAACGATCGGGCGGTTTGAGCTTCCTCTGAGGTATTCGCCCCATTTGGAACCATAGGCTGCTGGGGTTTGTCCGGAATACCGACCCAAAACCGTAAAAGCGCCGACACCATCCGCTGAACCCCGAGCGAGAGGACCGATACGTTGAGTGAGCCCGATTCGCCCAAGGCATCACACCAGAACTACCGCCGATCGCTCGGCACCATCAGCCTGACCGCGGTCGGGCTCGGCTCGATCATCGGCTCCGGCTGGCTGTTCGGCGCCGAGCGGGCCGCCAGGCTGGCCGGCCCCGCCTCGATCCTCGCCTGGGTGATCGGCGCCGCCGTGGCACTCACCATCGCGCTCACCTACAGCGAGCTCGGGTCGATGTTCCCCAAGGCCGGCGGCATGGTCCGGTACGGCCAGTACTCGCACGGCTCGCTGGCCGGCTACCTGGCCGCCTGGGCCAACTGGATCGCCATCGTCTCGGTCATCCCGGGCGAGGCCACCGCGTCCGTCCAGTACATGAGCTCCTGGCACTACGACTGGGCCAAGGGGTTGTACGACGGCAAGGAGCTCACCGTCAGCGGGGTGGCGCTCGCCAGCGTGCTGCTGCTCGTGTACTTCGCCCTCAACTGGTTCGCGATCACGCTGTTCGCCAAGACCAACACCGCGATCACGGTGTTCAAGGTCGTCGTGCCGACGCTCACCGCCGGCGCGCTGCTCCTCGCGCACTTCGACACCTCGCACTTCACCGACCAGGGCGGCTTCGCGCCGAACGGCTGGAGCGCGGTGTTCACCGCCGTCGCCGTCTCCGGCATCGTCTGGGCCTTCAACGGCTTCCAGTCCCCGCTCAACCTGGCCGGCGAGGCCCGCAACCCCGGCAAGTCGCTGCCGAAGGCCGTCATCGGCTCGATCCTGATCGCCCTGGTGATCTACGTCGCGCTGCAGATCGCGTTCATCGGCGCCATCCCGGCCGCCGACCTGTCGCAGGGCTGGAGCAGCCTCTCCTACACCTCGCCGCTCGCGGACCTCGCGATCGCCTGGGGCATCAACTGGCTCGCGCTGCTGCTCTACGCGGACGCCTTCGTCTCGCCGTCCGGCACCGGCATGATCTACGCCGCCACCACCTCGCGCATGATCCACGGCGTGCAGGAGAACGGCCACCTGCCGAAGCTCTTCGGCAGGGTCGACGCCAAGACCGGCATCCCGCGCCCGGCGCTGGTGCTCAACCTGGTGGTCGCCTTCCTGTTCCTCGCGGTCTTCCGCGGCTGGGGCTCGCTGGCCGAGATCGTCTCCGTCGCCACCGTGATCTCGTACATCACCGGCCCGGTCGCCGTGATGGCGCTGCGCCGCCTCGCGCCGGACCTCCAGCGCCCGGTGAAGCTCAAGGCCATGCCGGTGATCGCGCCGGTCGCGATGGTCTTCGGCTCGCTGGTGCTGTACTGGGCCCGCTGGCCGCTCACCGGCAAGGTCATCCTGCTGATGGCCGCCGGTCTGCCGATCTGGGCCTGGTACGAGCTGCGCAAGCCCTTCGAGCAGTTGAAGCCGCACCTCAAGGCGGGCGCCTGGATGGTCGCCTACCTGTTCGTGATGGCCGGGGTCTCCTGGGCCGGCAGCTCCGACTTCGGCGGGCACGGCTACCTGCCGGAGGGCTGGGACCTGCTGATCGTGGCCGCGATCGGCCTGGCCTTCTACTACTGGGGCGTCGCCAGCGCCTGGGCCAACCCCTCGCTGGCCGAGGTGCGCCGCGAACTGGCGGCCGAGGCGGAGGCTGAGGCTGAGGCGTCCGCCGGGGCCTCGGAGCCTTCGCGGGTCTGAGCGGGTACACAGCAAGGAAGGGCCGGTCGGGTTTCCGACCGGCCCTTCGGCGTCGCCGGGGCCGGAGGCCGGGGCGGCCCAGGTCAGCCCCGGCGGGCGCGGCGGATCGCCGAGGTGAGCAGCGGGGGCAGCAGGTCCTTGGCGGCGCGCTTGGCGACGTTGACCGGGCGGCGCGCCTCGGCGGCGCGGGCGCGGCGGGCGGCGAGGTCCAGCGCGGCCTCGTCCCGGGCCGTCCGGTCCGCGTCCTCGGGCGCCGACGCCCCGGCCTCCCCCGGCCGGTGCCGGGAGGGGCGGAACGGCCGGATGCCCTCCGTACTGCCGGTCATCCGCAGCACCTGCCGGTGGTTGAGGGTCTCGGCGCTGAGCTCGCAGCCGACGGCGAGGTCCACCCGGTCGAGCAGGTCGCGCTGGAACGGCTCCGGGTCGCCCCAGGTGCCGTAGAACTTGCACTCGGTGAGCACGATCGGCCTGAGGCCGTGGTTGAACACCGCCTCCCAGGTCGCCGCGGCGACGCCGGGGGTGTGCTGGGCCCGGTAGTCGTCCAGGACCACGACGCCCTGGTCCTGCAGCGCGGTCCGGGCCACCTGGAGGTCGCCCACCACGTGCTCGTACAGGTGCGAGGCGTCGATGTGGACGAAGCGGTAGGCCCCCGCCGGGACCCGTCCGCCCGCGAGCACCGAGGTCGGGGCCTGGACGATGTCCGGCAGCCGGTCGTGGAAGGACAGGTAGTTGGCCTCGAAGGCCGAGCGGGTCAGCGTCCTCCGGTAGGAGTGGTCCATCTCGCTGGAGTTCTCGTCGTCCGGCGCGTCCGAGTCGAACAGGTCACAGACGGTGAACGTCTCCCCGGGCCGGAGGTGCTCCCCGATCACGATCGCGCTGCGGCCGAGGTAGGCGCCCATCTCCATGAGGTGGCCGGTGACGCCCCGCTCCGCCTGGCGCCCGAGGAACCACTCGAAGGAGTGCCGGTCGTGGTCCCAGAACCATCCTGGTACGTCCTCCAACACGGCCGGCCCGACGGGCTGCTGCGGTTCGCCCTTCAACGCGGTGTCGGTCACGGGATGCTCCTTAGCAGTACGGATGACCTGCGGGTTCCGAGCCGCACCTCGGCGCGGTGGCGGCCTGCCCGGCCCCGGACACGAACCGGATCACCGCTCGTGCACGAGGCGCCCCCCATCGACAGTAGGCCCCCGCCGCGGAGTCCGCCGCCCACCGCGGCGGGTGCCTGTCCGGCCGAGGCGGGATCGGCTCTTGTGCGCGGCCGTCCGGCCGCCTTGACTGACCTTCCGACTCGCCCTGTCGGCCGAACGGCGGCTGACCAGTGGAAAGGACGATCCGTGCAGCAGGAGTACGCGGAGTACGGCGACCAGTACATCGACGGTGCCTGGCGGCCCTCCCGGGACTCCGGCACGATCGCCGTGCTCAACCCCGCCACCGAGCGGGTGCTCGCCACCGTACCGGCCGGTGCGGCGGCCGACGTCGACGCCGCGGTCGCGGCGGCCCGCCGGGCGGCCCGGGGCTGGGCCGCCGCCACCCGCGAGGAGCGGCTGGCGCCGCTCACCCGGCTGCGGGACGCACTGGCCGACGCCCAGGCCGAGATCACCTCGACCGTGGTCGCCGAGCTGGGCGCCCCGGTCGGCTTCGCCGGGGCCGTGCACGCCGGGCTGCCGCTGACCGTGGCGACCTCGTACCTGAGCCTGCTGGCCGGGTACTCCTTCGAGGAGCGGATCGGCAACTCGGTGGTGTTCGCCGAGCCGGCCGGGGTGGTCGCGGCGATCACGCCGTGGAACTACCCGCTGCACCAGATCGTGGCCAAGGTCGTCCCGGCGCTGGCGGCCGGCTGCCCGGTGGTCCTCAAGCCGGCCGAGGACACCCCGCTGGTGGCCCGGCTGTTCGCCCGGCTGGTGGACGAAGCCGGCTTCCCGGCCGGGGTGTTCAACCTGGTGACCGGCACCGGGGCGGTCGCGGGCGCGGCGCTCGCCGCCCATCCGGAGGTGGACGTGGTGTCCTTCACCGGCTCCACCGCCGTCGGCCGGCAGGTCGCCGAGACGGCCGGGCGCGGGCTCAAGCGGGTCGCCCTGGAGCTGGGCGGCAAGTCCGCCAACGTGGTGCTGCCGGGCGCCGACCTGGCCCGCGCGGTGAACGTGAACGTCGCCAACGTCTTCGCCAACTCCGGCCAGACGTGCAGCGCCTGGACCCGGCTGCTGGTGCACGCGGACCAGTACGAGGAGGCGGTCGCGCTCGCCGCCAAGGCCGCCGAGAAGTACGTCCCGGGCGACCCAGCCGACCCGCGGACCCGGATCGGCCCGCTGGTCAACGCCCGGCAGCTGGAGCGGGTGCGCGGCTACCTGGAGGACGCGCTCACCCGGGGCGCCCGGCTGGTGGCCGGCGGTCCGGAGCCACTGGCCGAACTCCCCACCGGCCACTACGTCCGGCCGACCGTCCTCGCCGACGTCACCCCGGAGATGACGGTGGCCCAGGAGGAGATATTCGGCCCCGTCCTGGTGGTCCTGCGCTACGACGACGAGGACCACGCCGTCGAGATCGCCAACGGCACCGCCTACGGGCTGGCCGGCGGTGTCTGGGCGGCGACCACCGACACCGCCGCCGCCTTCGCCCGCCGGCTGGACACCGGACAGGTGGACCTCAACGGCGGCCGGTTCAACCCGCTGGCCCCGTTCGGCGGTTACAAGGACTCCGGGCTCGGCCGCGAGCTGGGGCGGCACGGGCTGGAGGAGTTCCTGCAGTACAAGTCGCTCCAGTACTAGGGGGCTTGACGGCCGGGGCGGGGCGCTCGACCATCGGGCCGCCGAACTTCCGTTCGGCGGCCCGGTGTCACGGCGGCCTCCTCCGGCCCGGTCGGGCCAAGGGCCGGTCGGGCCGGGGAACGGTCGGGCCGGGGGCCGGTCAGGCCAGGGCCCGGTCAGGCCAGGTCGACGCCCGGGTAGAGCGGGAACGGTGCCAGCAGGTCGGCGGCGCGCTTGGCGATGCCGTCGCGGAGGGCCTCGTCGAGGGCGTAGTTCGCCTTGGAGGGGGCGCCGTTGGCCGCGGTGGTGGGGGTGGTGCCGCGCAGGACGGTGTCGATCAGGGCCGCGATCTCGTCCATCTCGGCGGCGCCCAGGCCGCGGGTGGTGAGTGCCGGGGTGCCGAGCCGCACGCCCGAGGTGTACCAGGCGCCGTTCGGGTCCTGCGGGACGGAGTTGCGGTTGGTGACGATGCCCGAGTCCAGCAGCGCCGCCTCGGCCTGACGGCCCGTCAGGCCGTAGCCGGAGACGTCGGCGAGCACCAGGTGGTTGTCGGTGCCGCCGGTGACCAGCTTGCCGCCGCGGCGCAGCAGGCCCTCGGCGAGCGCCCGGGCGTTGTCGACCACGGCGCGGGCGTAGGTGCGGAACTCGGGACGGCGGGCCTCGGCGAGGGCGACGGCCTTGGCGGCCATCACGTGCGAGAGCGGGCCGCCGAGCACCAACGGGCAGCCGCGGTCCACGTGTTCGGCCAGGGCGGCGGTGCTGAGCACCATGCCGCCGCGCGGGCCGCGCAGGGACTTGTGGGTGGTCGTGGTGACGATGTGGGCGTACGGCACCGGGTCGTGGTCGCCGGTCAGCACCTTGCCCGCGACCAGGCCGGCGAAGTGCGCCATGTCGACCATGAGGGTCGCGCCGACCTCGTCCGCGATCTCACGCATCCTGCGGAAGTCCACCAGCCGCGGGTAGGCGGAGTAGCCTGCCACCAGGATCAGCGGGCGGAACTCGCGGGCGGTCTCGCGCAGCGCGTCGTAGTCGATCAGGCCGGTGACCGGGTCGGTGCCGTAGCTGCGCTGCTCGAACATCTTGCCCGAGATGTTGGGCCGGAAGCCGTGGGTGAGGTGGCCGCCGGTGTCCAGCGACATGCCGAGCATCCGCTGGTTGCCGAGCTCCTGGCGCAGCTCGGCCCAGTCCTGCTCGGTGAGGTCGTTGACGTTGCGCACCTTGGCCCGCTCCAGGGCCGGGCTCTCGACCCGCTGGGAGAGCACCGCCCAGAAGGCGGTGAGGTTGGCGTCGATGCCCGAGTGCGGCTGGACGTAGGCGTGTTCGGCACCGAACAGCTCGCGGGCGTGCTCGGCGGCGATCGCCTCGACGGTGTCGACGTTGCGGCAGCCCGCGTAGAAGCGGCGGCCGACGGTGCCCTCGGCGTACTTGTCGCTGAGCCAGTTGCCCATGGTGAGCAGGACGGCCGGGGAGGCGTAGTTCTCGCTGGCGATCAGCTTGAGCGAGGCGCGCTGGTCCTCCAACTCCCGGCCGATGGCGGCGGCGATCCGGGGCTCCACGCCGGCCACCACGTCCAGGGCGCTGCGGAAGGAGGTGTCGGCGGCGGGGCTCGCGGTGGTGTGGGGCGTCTGCTCGGGCTGGGCCATGGCGGTCTCCTGGTGGGGATGCGGGGCGGCCCAGGCGCTCGGCAACGACGTGAGGATCCACGGGACCGCTTCCCGATGGTCGATTCCATCCCTACGCGCCAGTCGCGGTCCACCGGGATCGTACCAATACCCCGGGGACTGTGGCGGAGGTCTCAGAATGCGGAACGAGCGGTCCGCTTCGGTGCGTTATGTCCGTTCTCCTGCAACGGCCGTGTTGCGGGGAAATGAAGCCGCCACAATTCCCGAAACAGTCCGGAAGGAATTCCCGAAGGGCGCCTTCCGGTGATTTGCGGAAGGCCGGACGCATCCGATCTGATGGCGCTCGAACGGCCGCCGGGAAACCCCCGGGAGCCGGTTCGGAAATGCCCACCAGCGCACCCTCACCCATGGGGCGGCGGAGAATTCGGGGAGTACGCCTCTCATGGCAGCGGTCGACACAGTCGCAGTTACCGGTCCGGCCCCCGGGCCGACCCCCGAGCCGACCCCCGGGCCCGCCGCACCGAGCCTGCTGCGCCGGGTGCTGCGCGACCGAGTCGGCGCCGCCGCCTCGGCCGTCGTCCTGCTGTTCCTGCTGCTCGCCCTGGCCGCGCCGCTGGTCGCCGCCCTGTACGGGAAGAACCCGGTCGAGCACTACGGCCAGAACACTCCCGGCCTGCTCAGCGACGGCGGCCTGCCGATGCTGCCGAACGGCGGGATCTCCGGCGAGTTCTGGTTCGGCCTGGAGCCCGGCCTCGGCCGGGACGTGCTGACCCAGCTGCTGTACGGCATCCGCACCTCGCTGCTGATCGCCTTCGCCGCGGCCGCCGTGACCACCACGCTCGGCGTGCTGGCCGGGGTCGCGGTCGGCTACCTCGGCGGGATCGCGGACCGGCTGTTCGGGTTCCTCGCCAATGTGCTGCTGGCCTTTCCGACCCTGCTCCTGCTGCTCGCGCTCAGCCCGGTGATCCAGTCCCGACTGGTCGATCCGGGCGCCGCGGAACCGGAGTGGATGCAGTTCCTGGTGCTGATCCTGGTCTTCTCCGCGTTCGGCTGGATTCCGCTCGCGCTTTCCCTCCGGGCCACCGTCCGATCGCTCCGGGAAAGGGATTTCGTGCAGTCCGCCCGGGCACAGGGGGCGAGCCGCCTCCACATCGTCGTCCACGAACTGCTGCCGAACGTCCGCTCCCAGCTGATCGTGCACGCCACCATGGCCGTGCCGACCTTCGTCGCCTCCGAGGCCGCACTGTCCTTCCTCGGCGTCGGCATCACCGAGCCCGTCCCCGACTGGGGGCGGATGATCTCGCGCGGCTCGGAGGTCTTCCAGGCCGACCCGACCTACCTGGTCTTCCCGGGCGTGGCCCTGCTGGTGTTCGTGCTCGCCTTCAACCTGCTCGGCGACGCCCTCCGGGACGCGCTGGACCCGCGCCGCGCCCGCTGATCCCCCCTTCCGCTTCCCCGCCCCGTCCGCTTCCCGTTCCGCTTCCCCTGATCAACCATCCGAGCCCGCCCCGACCGGACGTGTCGGGGCAAGGAGAGATTCGCCATGCGCTGGACCAAACCGTCGCTCGCCGTCATCGCCACCGCCCTGCTGGCGACCTCCTGCTCGGCAGGCGCCGGCAGCACCGGCTCCGCCGCCGGCGGGGCCCCGGCCAAGGAGACCTCGCCGCTGACCGCGGCACTCGGCACCGAGAAGGACAGCGCGGGCCCCGCCCCGGCCGTCCCCGGCGCCCGCCCGGGCGGCACGGTCAACGTGTACAACAGCGTCGAGTTCCGCCACCTGGACCCGCAGAAGGTCTACGCGGGCGCCTCGTACAACGCCTCGCTGCTCTGGGGCCGCCAGCTGACGCAGTACCAGGTCGTCGACGGCAAGGCCAAGCTGGTCGGCGACCTGGCCACCGACACCGGCACCCCGACCGACGGCGGGCGCACCTGGACGTACCGGCTCAAGGAGGGCGTGGCCTGGGAGGACGGCAAGCCGATCACCGCCCAGGACGTCAAGTACGGCATCGAGCGCACCTTCGGCAAGGGCTACGAGGTCGGCCCGCCGTACTGGCCGCAGTGGCTCACCGGCGAGGCCAGCTACGAGGCCGCGCGCGCCAAGTACGCCGGACCGCAGGCCGGTGACCTGGACGCGATCGGGACCCCGGACGAGCGCACCCTGGTCTTCCACTTCCCGCAGCCGCAGGCCGACGTGCCGTACATGGCCGCGCAGTCCTCCTCCTCCCCGGTGCGCCGGGACAAGGACACCGGGACGGACTACGACCGGCTGCCGTTCGCCAGCGGCCCGTACCGGATCGTCGAGCACGTCCAGAACACCCGCATGGTGCTGGAGCGCAACCCGGCCTGGAAGGCGGAGACCGACCCGATCCGCAACCAGTACCCGGACAAGTTCGTGTTCACGTACGGCAAGGAGGCACTCAACGGCAACCAGGAGATCCTCTCCGGGCGGGACGGCGGCGCCAACGCCACCACCGCCTCCGACGAGCTCTCCCCCGAGCTGTACCAGTCCGCCGACACCGACCCCAAGGCCAAGGACCTGGTCGTCTCCGGCCGCCGGGGCGCCTTCGTCACCCAGCTGGTGATCAACAACGAGCGGGTGCCGGACGTCGAGGTGCGCAGGGCCCTCAACCTCGCCTACCCGCGCCAGCAGGCCCGGCAGGTCCAGGGCGGCTCCCGGACCGGCGAGCTCGCCACCACGCTCAGCTCGCCCGCGCTGATCGACTGGCAGAAGTACGACCTCGACCCGGCCAGGCCCGAGGGCGACCCGGAGGCCGCCAAGGCCGCGCTCGCCAAGGCCGAGCAGGCGCCGGCCAGCCTGACGTACGCGTACAAGAACACCCCGGACGGGCAGCGCGTCGCCCAGGTGCTGGTGGACGGCTTCGGCAAGGCGGGCATCACCGTGGTGCCCAAGCCGATCGACCCCAAGGCCTTCCTGGACGAGGTGCACCGGGCCGACTCGCCGTACGACCTGTTCGAGGAGACCAGCTCCGTCGACTGGCCGACCCCGTCCACGCTGATCCCGTTCTCCTTCGACGGCCGGGCCGGCAGCGACATCAACTCCGCGCGCTACCGCAACCCCGCGGTCGACAAGGAGATCGACCGGATCAACCAGATCGGCGAACCGCGCGCCAAGGCCAAGGAGCTGTACGCGCTGGAGCAGACCGTGATGAAGGACCTGCCGGTGCTGCCGCTCACCTACCCGACGGTCAACCAGCTGCGCGGCAGCAACGTCGGCGGGGCGTTCATCCACCCGATCTACGGGGCGGTCGGGCTGACCTGGCTGTACCTGAAGTCGTGACGGCTCGGGGGCCTCTGGAGCTGACACTCCGAGGCCCCCGGCTCCCGGCTCCCGCCCCGTCCCCGTCTCCGTTTCCGTTTCCGTCTCCGTCCCGTCGACCCCGGACCGGCCATGCTCTCCTTCGCCCTGCGGCGGACCCTCCAGGCGCTCGGCGTCCTGCTCGCGGTCTCCGCCGCCGCCTTCGCCCTCTTCTACGCCGCGCCCGCCGACCCCGCCCGCGCCGCCTGCGGCCCGCGCTGCGACAGCGGGCAGATCGCGGCGGTGCGCCAGAGCATGGGCCTGGACCAACCGCTGCTCGCCCAGTACACCGACTACCTGGTCGGCGTGGTCGCCGGGCGGGACATCAACGACGTGGACGGCTCGGTCATCCACTGCGCGGCCCCCTGCCTCGGCTACTCCTACCGACTGCACCAGCCCGTCACCGAGGCGCTGGCCGAGCACCTGCCGGTCACCTTCTCGCTGACCGCCGGGGCGCTCGCCGTCCTGCTGGTCCTCGGCCTCGGCACCGGGTTCGTCTCCGCGCTGCGGCACGGCCGCCGCACCGACCGGCTGCTGTCCGGCTTCACCCTGGTCGGCGCGAGCGTGCAGATCTACTTCCTCGGCTACCTCGTGCAGTGGGCGCTGGTGTACTCCACGGGCCTGCTGCCGCTGCCCTCCTACACCCCGCCCGGCGAGGACCCGGCGGCCTGGGCGGGCGGGATGCTGCTCCCCTGGCTCGTCCTCGGCTTCGTCAACTCGGCCGTGTTCGCCCGGCTCTCGCGCTCCCAGCTGCTGGAGACCATGAACGAGGAGTACGTCCGCACCGCCCGCGGCAAGGGGCTGGGCCGGCTGCGCGCCCACCTCAAGTACACCTCGCGCGGGGCCGCCGGGCCGCTGGTGCAACTGCTCGGGCTGGAGGCCGGGGTACTGCTCGGCGGGGCCGTGATCACCGAGACGGTGTTCGGGCTGAACGGGGTCGGGCGGTTCGCCGCCCAGGCGGTGTCCGGGCAGGACCTGCCGGCCGTGGTCGGCGCGGTGCTGCTGGCCGCCTGCTTCGTGGTGCTGTTCGTCGCGCTGGCGGACCTGGCGGTGGCCTGGCTCGACCCGCGCATCCGGCTGGGCTGAGAGGAGCCGCAACGATGAAGTCTCCCGAATCCCAAGGTGGTCGTGCGATGGATGCCGAACCGGTGCTCAGTGTCAGGGACTTGACGGTCGAGTTCGCCGATCCGCGCGGCGGTGCCCCGGTGACCGCCGTCCGGGGCCTGTCCTTCGACCTCGCGGCGGGTGAAGTCCTCGGCCTGGTCGGCGAGTCGGGCTCCGGGAAGTCCACCGTCGGACTGGCCCTGCTCGGCCTGCACGACCCGCGGGCCACCACCGTCACCGGCTCGGTCCGGCTGGACGGAACGGAGTTGGTGGGCGCCGGGGAGTCCGTGCTGCGCGGGGTGCGGGGCGCCCGGGCCGCACTGGTCTTCCAGGACGCGCTCACCTCGCTCAGCCCCTTCCACGGCGTCGGCGCCCAACTCGCCGAGATGTACCGGCTGCACCACCCGGCGGCCGGGCGGGCCGAGGCCCGCCGACGGGCGGCCGCGATGCTCGACCGGGTCGGCATCCCCGCCGCCCGGCTGCGCGACTACCCGCACCAGTTCTCCGGCGGGATGCGGCAGCGGGTGATGATCGCGATGGCGCTGATGAACGACCCGAAGCTGCTGGTCGCGGACGAGCCGACCACCGCGCTCGACGCCCGGGTCCAGCGCCAGGTCCTCGACCTGCTGGGCGAGTTGCAGCGCGAGCACGGCACGGCGGTGCTGCTGGTCAGCCACGACCTCGGCGTGGTCGCCGGGACGACGGACCGCACCCTGGTGCTGCGCGACGGTGCCGAGGTCGAGTCCGCGCCGACCGGCGAACTGCTCGCCGCGCCGCGCCGCCCGTACACCCGCGCCCTGGTGGGCGCGGCGCTGCGGCTGGACTCGGTACCGGGCAGCGCGCTTCCGACGGTCGACGATCCGTCGCCCACCCGGACGTTCGCGCCCAGGCCGACGGCGGCCGGGCGCCCCGATCGCCCCGGGCGCTCCGAGCGCCCTGAGCGCCCCGAGCGGTGGCTGGTGGAGGTGGAGGAGCTCTCCGTGCACTTCCCCGGGCGGCGGCGCCTGCCCTCGCTCCGGGCCGAACCGGTCCGGGCCGTGGAGGGGGTGAGCCTGCGGATCGCCCCGGGCGAGACGCTCGGACTGGTCGGCGAGTCCGGCTCCGGCAAGTCCACCACCTCCCGGGTGCTGGCCGGGCTGCAACGCCCCACCGGCGGACGCGTCCGCTACGACGGCCAGGACGTCACCCGGCCGGACCGGGAGCTGCGCCGCCGGCTCAGCCGGGAGATCCAGCTGGTCTTCCAGGACCCGTACGCCTCGCTCAACCCGCGCCGCACCGTCGCCCAGACCCTCGACACCCCGCTGCGGCTGCACACCCCGCTGGACGCGGCGCAGCGGCGCGAGCGCGCGGCCGAACTGCTGGAGCAGGTCGGCCTGCCCGCCGGGCACCTGGACCGCTACCCGCACGAGTTCTCCGGCGGGCAGCGGCAGCGGATCGGCATCGCCCGGGCCCTGGCGCCCGAACCGCGGCTGATCATCGCGGACGAGCCGGTCTCGGCGCTCGACGTGTCGGTGCAGGCGCAGGTGCTCAACCTGCTGATGGAGCTGCGCGAACGGCTCGGCGTCGCCTTCCTGTTCGTCTCGCACGACCTCGCGGTGGTGCGGCACTTCTGCGACCGGGTCGCGGTGATGCACCGGGGGCGGCTGGTGGAGTCGACCGACCGGGAGCGGCTGTTCGAGGCGCCGCACACCGAGTACACCCGGGAGCTGCTGGCAGCGGCGCACTGAGCGGCGGTCATGACGGCGCGGGGGTGGGTTGGCGCGACCGGGGGTGCAGCGGAGATGATCGAAGGGTTTCGGTTCCGGGTTCGGGTTCGGTTCCGGGTTCGGGTTCGGGTTCCGCGTTCGAGTCAGGTTCGGGTTCTTAGAGAGGACCGCTGATCATGTCCGGCATCGACCATGAGGCCGCCGACGGGCAGGCCGCCGAGCCGGGGGCCGTCGACCGGGAGCTCGTCGAGGCGGCCCTGGAGGCGGCCCGGCGGTACACCCGGGGCGACAACCACACCGTCGCGGCGGCCGGGCGCAACGCCGACGGCCGGATCGTCACCGCGGTGAACGTCTACCACTTCACCGGCGGCCCGTGCGCGGAGCTGGTGCTGATCGGGGCGGCGGCCGGCCAAGGGGCGTACGACCTCACCACGGTGGTGGCGGTCGGCGACCGCGAACGGGGGGTGATCCCGCCCTGCGGGCGCTGCCGCCAGGTACTGCTGGACTACTTCCCGCAGGTGCGGATCATCGTCGGACGGGGTTCCGGGCTGCGCACCGTGCCGGTGCCGGAGCTGTTGCCGGAGTCGTACGTCTGGGCCGACCACCAGGAGGGCTGAGCAGGCGGTCGGGCACCGTCGTTCGGCTTTCGTTCTGCTGCGCGAGCGCGGCTCCAGGCGTTAGCGTGCTGGCGACGTGACGTCGCTCACCGCGCCGCGGACGTGGAGCCGCAGCGCCGGCCACCGAAGGGGGCACATTGTCGGACGACCTGCTCATCGCGAAGATCAATCACGGTTTCGACCACCTCGACGCCGACGGAGACGGTCTGCTCACCGAGCGGGACCACGTGCTGATGGGCCACTCGGTGGCCCGCTCGCTCGGCCACCAGGAGGGTTCGGAGGCGGAGGCCGTGATCGTCCGCGCCTATCTGACGGTCTGGCACGACCTGCACCTCGCCGGAAGGCCCGCCGGAACGGAGGCCATCACCCGCGAACAGTTCGTCGCCTCGACCGGCGCGCTCGCCGACGACCCGGAGGCCGCCCGGGAGATCCTCGGCGCCCTGGCCGAGGCCTTCCTCACCGTCGCCGACGCCGACCGCAGCGGCACCGTGGACGCCGGTGAGTTCTTCGTGTTCCAGCGCGGCCATTTCGCGGGGCTCTGCCGCGACGACGCGGACGAGGCCTTCCGCCGGCTCGACCTCGACGGGGACGGGACGCTGTCGGCTGCCGAGTTCACCAGCGCGATCGTCGAGTACTGGACCAGCCGCGACCCCGAGGCACCGGGCAACTGGTGGACGGGGAAGCCGCCCGCCGCGCTCTGACCGCGCGGACGCGGACGTAGGCGCGGACGTAGGCGCGGACGGATCGTCCCGGTCGGTCGGCCGGGACGATCCGCCCGACCACGGTGCCGATCAGCGCCGACCGGCCTTCGACGGACGCCGACTGACGCTCACCACCAGGCAGACCCCGGCCACCACGATCGCCCCGCCCGCCAGGGTCGGGCCGGTCAACGGCTCGGCCAGGATCAGCCAGCCCAGCAGCACCGCGACCACCGGGTTCACGTACGCGTAGGTCGCCACCAGGGTGAGCGGGGCCGAGCGCAGCAGCCAGGCGTACGCGGTGAAGGCGAGCAGCGAGCCGAACACCACCAGGTAGGCGAGGGCCAGCCAGGACCGGCCGGAGACGGCCGCCGGGTCGAACCCGTGCTGCTCACCGCGGGCCAACCCGACCAGCAGGTCGCACAGGCCACCCGCCAGCATCTGGTACGCGCTCGCCGCGAGCACGTTGCCCGGCATCGGGATCTTCTTGCTCGCGAAGGAGCCGGCCGCCCAGCAGAGCGTGGCGCTGATGATCAGGACCACGCCCAGCGGCTCGATCGACCCACCGATCGCGGGGGCGGACAGCACGCCGAGGCCCACCAGGCCGAGCAGCACCCCGGCCAGCTCGGCGCGCTTCGGGCGCTCCCCGCCGCCGAAGGCTGTCAGCAGCACCATCCAGAGCGGCACCGCCGCCACCAGCAGGGCGGCCAGTCCGGAGGGGACGGAGGTCTCACCCAGCACCACCAGGCCGTTGCCGCCGGTCAGCAGCAGCAGGCCGACCAGTGCCGAGGAGGCCAACTGGCGACCGCTCACCCGCAGGGCCGCCGGGCCCTGGCGGACCAGCAGGAAGCCGACCAGCAGCAGACCGGCGGTGAGGAAGCGGGCGGAGGCGGAGAAGAAGGAGGGCATCGTCTCGACGACGATCCGGATCCCGAGGTAGGTCGAACCCCAGACCACGTAGACCACGGCGAGGGCCGCCCAGACCGCGCCGGAGAGCCGGGCGGGGGCGGTGGCGGTGGCGGGCTCGGACTCGGTGGCGGGGGCTGCGGCGGGCGCGGCGTCGGTGGGGCCGGGCGGGGTGCTGCCGGACGGTGTGCTGCCGGGGGTCGCTGCCGGTGACGGGGAGGCGGGCGATGTCATGTGTGTCCCCCTAGGACGGTGCTGGCTGAACATCCGATATGACAGCGCATCGGCGGCCCGGGGCGCCAGTGGGTTCCACGGATCGGTTGGCGGCACGTACCGTGGACGCTCCCCCAGCGAGGAGGTCGAACCCGTGTCCGCGCCCGAGCAGGCCCCACCGGCGGAAGCGGCGCTGCCGTTCTTCGTGTACGGCACCCTGCGCAGCGGCGGCCGCAACCACGCCGTCCACCTGGCCGGACGCTGCGCCGCGATCCGCCCGGCGGTCCTGGAGGGCGCCGCCCTGCACGAGGGGCCGGGGTTCCCGTACGCGGTGCCGGACCCGACGCCCGGCCGCCGGGTCGTCGGCGAACTGGTCACCGTACGCCCCGGCACGTACCCCGGAGCGCTCGCGGCGCTGGACCGGCTGGAGGAGTGCCGGGTGGACGGCACGGGGCTGTACGTACGGCGCCGACTGGTGGTCCGGACAGCGGCAGGCGAACCGTGCGAGGCCTGGGTGTACCTCGCCGGGCCGGCGGCCGAGGCACGGCTGCGCGCCCGGCCCGCACTGATCGCCTCGGGGGACTGGGTCGACCGGTGAGGACCGACGGCCGGCGGATGACAACCGACAGATGACAGAGTTCAACTTTCAGAGTTCAACTTTCAGATTTCAACATCTGAAAGTTGAACCCTGTCAGCCCACCGGGCTGCCGCCTGCGAACCGCCAGGTAGGCTGCCCCGGCCAGCAGGAACGAACCACGAGGAGCCACCCGGTGCCCGAGCTGCCCCCTCCGATCACCGTCGTCGGGATCGGGGCCGACGGCTGGCCCGGCCTCGCCGCCGGATCCCGGGCCGCGCTGCAGTCCGCCGAGGTGGTCATCGGCGGCCCCCGGCAGCTGGAACTGCTCCCCCGCGACACCGTCCCCGCCGAGCGCCTCGCCTGGCCGTCCCCGCTGCGCCCGGCCGTCCCGGGGCTGCTCGCCGAGCACGCCGGGCGCCGCATCGCCGTGCTGGCAAGCGGCGACCCGATGTTCTTCGGCATCGGCCGCACCCTCGCCGAGACCGTCGGCGCCGAGCGGCTGCGCGTCCTGCCGCACCCCTCCTCCGTCTCCTACGCCTGCGCCCGGCTCGGCTGGCCGCTGGAGGCGACCGAGGTGGTCAGCCTGGTCGGCCGACCGCCGGCCACGCTCGCCCTCGCCCTCCACCCCGGCCGCCGGCTGCTGGTGCTCAGCGCCGACGCCGGTACCCCGGCCGTCGTCGCTGCCCTGCTCACCGAGCACGGCTTCGGCACCGCCCGGCTGCGCGTGCTGGAGCAGCTCGGCGACGACGCCCGCGAGCGGGAGCTCGACGGCCGCGCCGACGACTGGCCGCACCCGCCGGGCGATCCGCTGAACCTGATCGCCGTCGAACTCGGCGACGGCCCGCGCGGCTCGCTCGTCCCCGGTCTGCCCGACGAGGCGTACGAGAACGACGGCCAGCTCACCAAGCGGCACGTCCGCGCCGCCACCCTGGCCACCCTCGCCCCCTCCCCCGGCGAACTGCTCTGGGACGTCGGCGGCGGCTCCGGCTCGATCGCCGTCGAGTGGCTGCGCGCCCACCGGGACTGCCGGGCCGTCAGCGTCGAGCGCGACCCGGCCCGGGCCGACCGGATCGCCCGCAACGCCGCCGCACTGGGCGTGCCCCGGCTCCGGGTGGTGACCGGCCGCGCCCCCGAGGCACTCGCCGAACTCCCCACCCCCGACGCCGTGTTCATCGGCGGCGGCCTCACCGCCCCCGGCCTGCTGGACGGTTGCTGGGCCGCGCTGCGCCCCGGCGGGCGGCTGGTCGCCAACACCGTGACGCTGGAGTCCGAGGCGCTGCTCACCGAGTGGTACCGGCGCCACGGCGGGGAGTTGGTCAAACTGGCCGTCGCCCACGCCGTCCCGGTCGGCGGTTTCACCGGGTGGCGGCAGGCCATGCCGGTCACCCAGTGGTCCGCCGTCAAGCCCAACACCCACCAGGAGGACGCCTCGTGACCGTCTACTTCATCGGAGCCGGCCCGGGCGCCGCCGACCTGATCACCCTGCGCGGCCAGCGCCTCCTGGCCCGCGCCGAGGTCTGCCTCTACGCCGGCAGCCTCGTCCCGCGCGAGCTACTGGACGAGTGCCCGCCCGGCGCCCGGTTGGTCGACACCGCCCAGCTCAACCTGGACCAGATCGTCTCCGAGCTGGTCGCCGCGCACGAGGCCGGCCGGGACGTGGCCCGGCTGCACTCCGGCGACCCCTCCGTCTTCTCCGCCGTCGCCGAGCAGATGCGCCGCCTGGACGCGGCCGGGGTGCCGTACGAGGTGGTCCCCGGCGTTCCCGCCTTCGCCGCCGCCGCGGCCGCGTTGAAGCGGGAGTTGACCGTGCCGACCGTCGGCCAGACCGTCATCCTCACCCGGATCGCCAAGCGCGCCACCCCGATGCCCGAGGGCGAGGACCTCGCCACCCTCGGCCGCAGCGGCGCCCTGCTGGTGCTGCACCTGGCGGCCGGCTACGTGGACGACGTGGTCGAGCAGTTGCTCCCGCACTACGGCGCCGACTGCCCGGCCGCCGTGGTCGCGATGGCCAGCCGCCCCGACGAGCTGGTGCTGCGCGGCACGCTGGCCGACATCGCCGGGCAGGTCAAGGCGGCCGGCGTGGTGCGCACCGCCGTCATCCTGGTCGGCCGCACCCTCGCCGCCGAGCAGTTCCGCGACAGCCACCTCTACTCGGCGGACCGCGAGCGGCCGCACGAGCCCTGCGGCGCATGACCCCCGACGGCCCTACTCGCACCCCCGCCCACGTACTGATCCTCGGCGGGACGACCGAGGGTCGGACACTGGCCGCCGCACTGGACGGCCGGCCGGGCCTGCGGGTCACCAGTTCGCTGGCCGGGCGGGTCGCCCAACCCCGGCTGCCCGTCGGCGAGGTACGGATCGGCGGCTTCGGCGGCCCGGACGGGCTGGCCGACTGGCTGCGGGCCGAGGCGGTGGACGCCGTGGTCGACGCCACCCACCCGTTCGCCGCCGGGATGTCGAACAACGCCGCCCTCGCGGCCGCTGCCACCGGCGTGCCGCTGCTGGTGCTGCGCCGCCCCGGTTTCGCGCCCGTCGCCGGGGACCGCTGGCACCTCGCCCCTTCCCTGACGGCCGCCGCCACGCTGCTGCCCGGCCTCGGCCGCCGGGTCTTCCTCAGCTCCGGCCGCCAGGGCATCGCCGCCTTCGCCCACCTGGACGGGCTGCACTTCCTGGCCCGCTCGGTGGACCGGCCGGAGCCGCCGCTGCCGCTCTCGCTCGAAGTCCTGCTGGACCGCGGCCCGTTCACCCTCGACGGCGAGCGGGCACTGCTGCGCGAGCACCGGATCGACGTGGTCGTCACCAAGGACAGCGGCGGCGCGGCGACCGCGCCCAAGCTGACCGCCGCCCGTGAACTCGGGCTGCCCGTGGTCGTGGTGGAACGCCCACCGGTGCCGGCCGGCCTGCCGGTGACACCGGACGTGGCGGGCGCGGTGCGCTGGCTGGAGCAGCGGGCCTGAGTCCGGGAGGGAAGCCGGTCGGGTGTCCGGGTACGTGTCCGGTCAGTGGAATATGGCGCGCGGGCACGCCGGTGGGACTGCCAGAGTGGCCGGATGACCGATGATCAGCGCACCATCACCCTGCAGACCGCCGACGAGCGGGCCACTCTGACCAGCTTCCTCGACCACCAGCGCGACACCCTGGCGATGAAGTGCGTCGGCCTCAGCACCGAACAGCTCCGCACCCGCGTGCTGGAGCCCTCCGCACTCTCCCTGCTCGGGCTGGTCCGCCACCTCGCCGAGGTGGAACGCGGCTGGTTCCGCAACGTCCTCAACGGCGAGGACAGGCGCGGCTTCTGGAAGCACCCCGACGACACCTCCGCCGAGTGGGACGTCGAGACCGCCGACCCGGAGGAGGCCTTCTCGGTCTGGCGCCGCGAGTGCGACCACGCACGGGAACTCGTCGCCGCCGCGGAGTCGTTGGACGTCCTGGGCCACTACGGCGAGGAGGCGTTCTCGCTGCGCTGGATCCTCACTCACATGATCGAGGAGTACGCCCGCCACAACGGCCACGCCGACCTCCTGCGCGAGCACCTCGACGGCAGCACGGGCGAGTAGCCCCGGCAGCGAGCAGTCCCGGGGAGAGCAGCCGCACGGGCGCGCAGGCACGCGGGGGCCGGCGGGCCGGAAGGAGCAGGAATGCGGACCCGCCAGAAGGACCGCGACGTCCACGGGCCGCAGGAGCCCTGGAACGAGATCGTCCCCGGGCTCTGGATGGGCGGGCACTACTGCACCCCGCCCGGCGGTGAGCTCCAACCCGTCGTCGCCGGGCGGCAGTTCGACCTGGTCGTCAGCCTCTTCACGCTCCCCGGCCACGGCCCGGCCCCGGGGGTCGAGCACGTCGTCCGGGAGGTGCCCGACCAGCCGCTCTCCCCCGGCCAGTTGCTCGCCGTCCAGGAGGCCGCGGAACTCACCGCCGCCGCCGTACGCCGGGGCCGCCGGACGCTGGTGCGCTGCCACTCGGGCTACAACCGCTCGGGCCTGGTGGTCGCCCAGGCGCTGGTCGCCCTCGGGCACGAGCCGGACGGGGCGGTCCGGCTGATCCGGGAGCGGCGTTCGCCCTGGGCGCTGAACAACCCGGTGTTCGTGGACTACCTGAACACCGGGTTGGACGTGGCGATCCTGCTGACCGGCCTCAGCGGCTGAGACGGGACCGGAGGGTGACGGACCGTCAGATGTCTCGGAAGGTCTCGATCTGGGCGCCGATGGAGTTGAGGCGCTCGGCGAGGTCCTCGTAACCGCGGTTGATGACGTAGACGTTGCGCAGCACCGAGGTGCCCTGGGCGGCGAGCATCGCGAGCAGGATGACCACGGCCGGGCGCAGCGCCGGCGGGCACATCATCTCGGCGGCGCGCCAGCGGGTCGGGCCCTGGACCAGGACGCGGTGCGGGTCGAGCAGCTTGACGTCCGCGCCGAGCCGGGTCAGTTCGGTGAGGTAGATCGCGCGGTTGTCGTAGACCCAGTCGTGGATCATCGTGGTGCCGTGCGCGGCCGCGGCGATGGCGGCGAAGAACGGCACGTTGTCGATGTTGATGCCGGGGAACGGCATCGGGTGGATGGTGTCGATCGGCGCGGTCAGCTTGGAGGGGCGCACAGTGAGGTCGACCAGCCGGGTGTGGCCGTTGTGGGCCCGGTACTCCGGGGTCCGGTCGTAGTCGAGGCCCATGCCCTCCAGCACCGCGAGCTCGATCTCCAGGAACTCGATCGGCACCCGGCGGATCGTCAGCTCGGAGGAGGTGACGACGGCGGCGGCGAGCAGGCTCATCGCCTCCACCGGGTCCTCGGCCGGGGTGTAGTCGACGTCGCAGCTGATCTCCGGGACGCCGTGGACGGTGAGGGTCGTGGTGCCGATGCCCTCGATCTTCACGCCCAGCTTCTCCAGGAAGAAGCAGAGGTCCTGGACCATGTAGTTGGGCGAGGCGTTGCGGATGACGCTCACGCCGTCGTGCCGCGCGGCGGCCAGCAGGGCGTTCTCGGTGACGGTGTCCCCGCGCTCGGTCAGCACGATCGGGCGGTCCAGCGGGGTGCCCGGCTCGACCGAGGCGTGGTAGGCGCCGCCGGTGGTGGCGACCTCCAGGCCGAAGCGCCGCAGCGCCGTCAGGTGCGGCTGGACGGTGCGGGTGCCGAGGTCGCAGCCGCCCGCGTACGGGATGGCGAAGTGCTGGGCGCGGTGCATCAGCGGGCCGAGGAACATCAGCACGCTGCGGGTGCGGCGGGCGGCCTCGACGTCCATCGCGGCGAGGTCGAGCTCGGCCGGCGGGGTGAGTTCGAGGTCGCGGCCCTCGTTCAGCCAGCGGCTCTTGACGCCGATGCTGGTGAGCACCTCGAGGATGCGGTAGACCTCCTCGATCCGGGCGACGCTGCGGATCGTGGTGCGGCCGGTGGTCAGCAGCGAGGCGCAGAGGATCGCGACGCAGGCGTTCTTGCTGCTGCGGACCTCGATCGCGCCGGAGAGGCGGGTGCCGCCGGTGACCCGGAGGTGCATCGGGCCGGAGTAGCCGAGGGAGACGATCTCGCTGTTGAGGGCATCGCCGATGCGCGCGATCATCTCAAGGCTGACGTTCTGCTTGCCCTGTTCGATGCGGTTGACGGCGCTCTGGCTGGTGCCGAGCGCCTCGCCGAGCTGCGCCTGGGACCAGCCGCGATGCTGACGCGCGGTACGGATGAGGGTGCCGATACGGGTGAGGTAGTCGCCTGTCACTCGGCAGACCATATCTCATGGTTGAGATGGCACCAGAATCAAGAGCGGATGTGGCGCCACTTATGTCCGTTTCTCACCACGTATGAGCCCTGGATCTTCACATCACCACACGACAGTTCTGAGGTTCCGCTGCACGGGTGAGTCGGCCGACCCCGGACGCCGACTGGGCACCGCTCAGGGGCCGAGCGGCTCCGCCCGACCGACGACGGCGCCCGCGCGGTCGATGCAGATGACGTCCACCGCGACCGGTGAACCGCGCAGCACCCCGAGCGCCGTCGCCCGGGCCGCCTCGGCGACCAGATCCCCCAGCGGCACCCCGGCCGCCCGACACAACTGCACTGCCTCCAGGCCGGTGTTGGCCGCCGCCACCGCCGCGGCCAGCTGCTCGTCCGCCCCGCCCTGCCGGGCCAGTTCGGCCAGGTAGCCCTTGTCCACCTGGGAGCGCGCCGAGTGCAGGTCGAGGTGCCCGTGGGCGAGCTTGGACAGCTTGGCGAAGCCGCCCGCGATGGTCAGTCGCGGCACCGGGTGGCGCTTGAGGTACTTGAGGACGGCCCCGGCGAAGTCGCCCATGTCCAGCAGGGCGTCCTCGGGCAGTCCGTGCACCGCGACCGCGACCTTCTCCGAGGTCGAACCGGTGCAGCCCGCCACGTGGGTGCGCCCGGCCGCCCGGGCCACGTCCACCCCGCGACGGATCGAGTCGATCCAGGCCGAGCAGGAGTAGGGGACGACGATCCCGGTGGTGCCGAGGATCGACAGCCCGCCGAGGATGCCGAGCCGGGGGTTCCAGGTCGAGCGGGCGATCTCCTCACCGTGGTCGACGGAGACCTCCACCACCACGTCCCCGCCACCGCCGTGCGCCGCCGCCACCTCGGCCACCGCGTCGCGGATCATCTGCCGGGGCACCGGGTTGATCGCGGGTTCACCGACCGCCAGAGGCAGGCCGGCCTTGGTGACGGTGCCGACCCCGGGACCGGCCCGGAAGACCACGCCGGTGCCGGGCTCGCCGAGTCGTACGGTCGCGCGGATCAGCGCGCCGTGGGTCACGTCGGGGTCGTCGCCGGCGTCCTTGACCACTCCGGCCGTGGCGGCGACCGGCCGCTGGGCGGCGGGCAGGCCGTCGGCGGTCGGGCCAGCGGCGGTCGGACCGTCGGCGGTCGGACCGTCGGCGGCGAGCGATCCGACGGCGGGCGGCACGGTGGCGGCCGCCTCGACGGCGAGGACCAGTTCCTCGACCGCGAGGGCGAAGGCTGGCTGCTGGCCCTTGGGGAGGGTGATGGTCACCGGGTCCGGGAACTCGCCGGTGAGCAGCGCCGTGTACGCGGCCTTGGTGGCGGCGGTGGCGCAGGCGCCCGTCGTCCAGCCGTGCCGCAGACCGCTGCTCTTCAGCTGACCGGCCCGGCCTCCCGCCTCGCCTCCCGCTGCGGCCACCTGCGCCTCGCTTCCGCATTCCGATCACGCCCGCCCCGACCACCCCGGTCGCGCCGCCGATTCTCCCCCATCCACCCCGCCGCACGGCGCCCGGGGGCGGGGCGCGCGGCGGAGGACGGTGCCCGGCGCGCGGCCGGAGCGGGGAGCCCCCGCCGTTCTCGAACTGTTCTCCGCACGGGTCTCGCTCCGTGCGACTACCAGCGAGTAATCTGTCGCTCCGTTATTTAGCGGGTTCATGACGTGGTCCGGCGACCGGGGCACCCGGCCGGGCCGCCAGTATGTGGGGGTTTCTGTGGCAGGCATGAGACGTCGTACGTTCCTGACCGGCACCTCGGTGGCCGCCGCCTGGTCGGCCCTGTCCCTGGGCGGCGCCCAGCTCGCCTCGGCCGCGGGCCGGGACCGGGCGCTGGCGACCACGGCCGCGCGGGCCGTCAACGTCACCGGGACCACCCTGGAGCAGGTGGCCACGCCGACCGGGGCCGGCTCCTACAAGCGGCTGGCGGCCGGGCCGGGTTGGCCGCTGGTGGTGCGCGGGGAGCTCGCGGCCCCCGGCAGCGGGCGGGACGACCGCCGTACCGGGCTGGCCAGCTTCGTCCAGTTCAGCGACCTGCACCTGGTGGACACCGAGTCCCCGGTGCGCTTCGAGTTCCTGGCCAAGTTCAACGACAGCGCCTACCGGCCGCAGGAGGCCCTGAACGCCCGTGGCGTCTCGGCCCTGGTCGAGCGGGTCAACTCGCTCGCCGGCGGCCCCTACACCGGCATGCCGTTCAGCCTGGTGATGGCCACCGGTGACAACACCGACAACCATGAGCTGGCCGAGCTGGACTGGTACCTCACCGTCATGGGCGGTGGGCGGATGGCCCAGAACACCGGCGACCCGACCCGCTACGAGGGCGTGCAGAACTCCGGCAACTCGGCCTTCTGGAACCCCGAACTCGCCTACGCCGACGTCTACAAGGCGAAGGGCTTCCCGCAGGTGCCCGGCTTCCTGTCCGCGGCCGGCCGCCCCTTCGACGCACCGGGTCTCACGACCCCCTGGTACACCACCGTCGGCAACCACGACGACAGCATCGAGGGCTCGCTGCCCGACTTCGGGCTGCTGAACGACCTCTACACGGGCGGGCTCAAGCTGGAGGGCTGCGACGACGCGACCGCCGCCCAGCTGATGGACTCGCTGCGGCGCGACCCGGCGGGCGCCGTCCTGCTGCTGGGCAAGCTGCTCGCGAACGGCGAGGCGGTGCGCCGGGTCACCCCGGACGAGCGCCGCCACCCGTTCACCCTCAAGCAGTTCGCCAAGGCCCACCTCGACCCGGCCGCCACCGGCGCCGGCCCCTACGGGCACGGCTTCACCTCGGACATGGTGAGCAGCGGCAAGCTCTACTACACCTTCCGGATCTCGGAGAAGGTCCTCGGCATCAGCCTGGACACCACCAACCAGGCCGGATTCGCCGACGGTTCGCTCGGCACCGCTCAACTGCGCTGGCTTGAGCAGCAGTTGAAGAACCACAGCGGGCACTGGTACGACACCAACGGGAACCGGGTGAACGGTGGCAGCACCGACGACGTGATCATGGTGTTCAGCCACCACACCAGCGGCTCGATGGGCAACCTGCTGCCCGACCCGCGCAACATCTTCGAGAAGCGGCACGACGGCAACGAGTTGACCGCCCTGCTGCAGCGCTACCCGAACGTGGTCGCCTGGGTGAACGGGCACACCCACATGAACAAGATCACCGCGCACGGCCACGCGGTGCCGGAGCGGGCGTTCTGGGAGATCAACACCGCTTCGCACATCGACTACCCGCAGCACGGGCGGATCATCGAGGTCGCGGACAACGGCGACGGCACCCTGTCGCTGTTCACCACGCTAATCGAGTCCTCCGCACCGTACGCGACGGACTTCGGCAGTACCTCGGACACCAACCTGGCGGCACTGTACCGCGAGCTCTCGTACAACGACCCCAACGGCCGGGTCTCCGCCCTGCTCGGCGCCGGGGAGGACCACAACACGGAGCTGCTGATCACCAAGCCGACCCGGTGACGGCCGCCGGCTGACAGCTGACAGAAAACAGAAAACAGCTGACAGATTTCATTATCTGTCAGCTGTTCTCCGTCATCCGTTACACGTCCTCCGGGTACCGCCGGGGCGTCCAGACGACCTCGACCCCGCCGCCCCGCTCGACCGCCCGGGTCTGCGAGGAGCCGATCAGCAGGATGGTCCGCATGTCGACCAGCGCCGGGTCCAGCTCGCCCAGCCGGACGATCCGGATCCGCTCGGTCGGCCCGCCGACGTCGCGGGCCATCACCACCGGGGTCTCCGGCGCGCGGTACTCCAGCAGCAGGTCCCTGGTCAGGCCGACCTGGGTGGTACGGGACTTCGAGCCCGGGTTGTACAGCGCCAGCACCAGGTCCGCCTCGGCGGCGGCGCGCAGCCGCTTGGCCACCACGCCCCAGGGCTTGAGCCGGTCCGAGAGCGACACCACCGCGTAGTCGTGCCCGAGCGGGGCACCCGCCCGGGAGGCGGCCGCGTGGGCGGCGGTCATCCCGGGGACGATCCGCACCGGCACGTCCCGGTAGTGCGGCTCGCAGGCGACCTCCAGCACGGCGGTGGCCATCGCGAACACCCCCGGGTCGCCCGAGGACACCACGCAGACCCGGTGCCCGCGCCGGGCGAGGTCCAGGGCGAACTCGGCGCGCTCCGACTCGACCTTGTTGTCGGAACCGTGCCGCCGCTGCCCCGGCCGCTCGGGCACCCGGTCCAGGTAGGTGGTGTAGCCGACCAGGTCGGTGGCCTCGGTCAGCGCACCGCGCGCCTCGGCGGTGAGCCAGAGCGGCCCGGCCGGCCCGGTGCCGACCACGGTCACGCTGCCGACGCCGTCCGCGAGCCGGACGGCCGGCTCCAGCGGTGCGACCTTGCTCGGCAGCACCGCCACCGAGAAGTAGGGGACGCTCTCCCCCTCGACCTCGGCGAGCGGCGCGATCCGCTCCCCGTCCATGAAGGCCCGCTCCACGTACTGGGCGTCCTCCAGCCGGCCGGCCCGCTCCAGCGCCCGCCGGACGGTCGGGAAGGTGCGGCCCAGCTTCATGATCACCGCGGAGTCGGCGGCGGCGATCCGCGCCGTGAGCTCCTCCTCGGGCAGCGTCCCGGGGATGACGGTGAGGGTTTCCTCGGCCTCGGTCAGCGGCTGCCCGAGTCGGGCGGCGGCCGCGCTGACCGAGGTCACGCCGGGCACCACCTCGGTCGGGTAGCGGTGCGCGAGGCGCTTGTGCATGTGCTGGTAGGAGCCGTAGAACAGCGGGTCGCCCTCGGCGAGGACGACGACGTCGCGCCCGGCGTCCAGGTGGGCGGCCAGCCGGGCGGCGGCCTCCTCGTAGAACTCGTCCAACGCGCCCCGGTAGCCGCCTGGGTGGTCGGTGGTCTCCACGGTGAGCGGGTAGACCAGCTTCTCCTCGATCTGACCACCCGTCAGGTAGCGTTCGGCGATCGAGCGCGCGATCGAACGGCCGTGCCGGGCGCTGTGGTAGGCCACCACGTCGGCCTTGCCGATGAGTTCGGCCGCGCGGACGGTCACCAGCGAGGGGTCGCCCGGGCCGAGCCCGACGCCGTACAGCCGGCCGGTTCCCTCGGGCCCGGCGGAGGAGATCTGACGGTCCGTCACTCTTCTTCGCTCGCAATCGCGTTGATGGCGGCGGCGGCCATCGCGCTGCCGCCGCGCCGGCCGCGCACCACCAAGTGCTCCAGGCCGGAGGGGTGTTCGGCCAGCGCCTGCTTGGACTCGGCGGCGCCGATGAAGCCGACCGGCACGCCGATCACCGCGGCCGGGCGGGGGGCTCCCGCCTCGATCATCTCCAGCAGCCGGAACAGCGAGGTCGGGGCGTTGCCGACGGCCACCACCGCGCCCTCCAGTCGGGGCAGCCACAGCTCCATGGCCGCCGCACTGCGGGTGTTGCCCATGGCGCGGGCCAACTCGGGCACCGAGGGGTCGGTGAGGGTGCAGATCACCTCGTTGTCGGCGGGCAGCCGCTTGCGGGTCACCCCGCTCGCCACCATGTTGACGTCGCACAGGATCGGCGCACCGGCGTGCAGCGCCGCGCGCGCCGAGGCGACCACGCCGGGCGAGTACACCAGGTCCTCGACCAGGTCGGTCATCCCGCAGGCGTGGATCATCCGCACCGCGACCTGGGAGACGTCCGCCGGGAGGGCGGCCAGATCGGCCTCCGCACGGATGGTGGCAAAGGACTGGCGGTAGATGGACGCGCCGTCCTTCTCGTACTCGATCACTTCGTGGTCCTCCTGGCCTCGGCGACCGCCTCGGCCATCTCCTCGTTCGTCACGTCCACCGGAACGTCCGCGGGGGTTCCCGCGGACGTGGCCGGCCCGTTCACCGTCACCCGGTAGCCGTGCCCCGTGGCGAGCACGTCCACCCACTGCCCGGCCGGGTGGCCGCAGCGCCGCTCGCAGCCCGACCAGTGGACGGGCAGTCCGCCGCCCCCGGCCGCCGGCACCCCGCGCTCCAACGCCCGGGCCGCGTCGGCCCGTACGTCGGCCAGCGACTTGGCGCAGCCCGGCAGCCCGGTGCAGGCGGTGGCCCGCTCCCAGGCCGAGCCGGGCTCGGTCCGCAACCCCGCGGCCGCCAGCGCGGGCAGCCGGTCGGCGGGGGCGCCGGGCAGCACCGCGCCCCGCCAGGGGGTCAGCCGCAGTTCGCCGGCCGAGGCGGCGACCAGCGCGCGCCACTGGCCGGCGTCGGCCCGCCCGAAGCGCATACCGACCGAGAGCCCGCCGGGCAGCGCGCCGATCCCGGGCCATGCACCGGCCCCGGCGAAGGCGGGCAGCGGCGCCGTGCCGGCCGGCAGCAGTTCGGGCACTTCGCGCAGGTGCCAGGCCTTGCGGCCGACGCCGCGCAGCGCGTCCAGGAAGGCGCGGGCCGAGTCCAGCACGGCCGTCACCTCCCGCCCGGCCTCGACCGGCTGCCCGTGGGCGGCCCGTCCGAGCCGCAGCAGCGCGGGGCCGTCCGAGGCTGCGATCAATGTCACATCGGCGTCGAGCGCGGCGACGTCGCCCCGCCCGTCGTCCAGCGCGAACAGGAACTTGCCGGAGAGTCCGGCCGCCCAGTCGCTCGCGCACAGCCGCGCGTCCAGTTCGCGCACCCAGGCCTGCACGTCGGCGTTCCCGGCCGCATCCAGCCCGGCCAGCGGCGAGGCGACGATGTTGCGCACCCGCTCGTGGGTGTCCGAGGGCAGTAGTCCGACGGCGCGCAGCCGGTCGGCGAGTTCGGCCCCGCAGTCCGCGGCCAGGCCGCGGAGTTGGACGTTGCCGCGCGAGGTGGTCTCCAACTCCCCGTCGCCCAGGGCCTCTGCGGCCTCGACCAGGGCCATGGCCTGACGGTCCGTCAGCAGTCCGCCGGGCAGTCGGACCCGGGCGAGGCCGCCGTCGTCGGCGGCGTGCAGGCGGAGCGCCCCGGGGCAGGCGTCGGCGCGCCCCCGGTCGGGCACGGCGGCGCCCGGCGCGGTGGCGTCGGGTGTCGGTGGCATGGCGGCGAGCATACAGATGATCCGATCGCTTGCCTCCGTCCGCTGCATCACACCGGCGGCACGCCGGGCAGCACGGCGGAGCACGCCGAACCGGCCGCCCGGCGCCGGTGAGCGCCGTACGCCGGGCGGTGCGCCCGCCGGTGCGCCCGCCCGTGCGCCGGGCGGCGGCCCGCCCGTGCCCCGGGCCCGGCGAAGCCGCCCCTCCCCCAGGTCAGCCGTACCCCGTACGATGCTGGCGGGCGGTCCCCAGTGGGCCGCCCGACGCCAGCGACGGCGCAGGGGAGGAAACCGGTGCAAGCCCGGTGCGGTCCCGCCACTGTGACCGCGGTTCACCGGGAGACCGGTCGGCCGCGGGAGCCAGGAACTCCCGCCGTCCTCCACCGGCCCGGGGCGCGGACCCCGAGGAAGGCAGAAATGCACCAGCGCTGTCGCATGCCCGCGCCCGTTCCACCGGCCACCACCGCGGCCGACCCGGCCACCACCGCGGCCATCCTGGCCACCGAAGAGGCCGGGAGGTCCTTCGCATGATCCTGCTGCTGTCCACGTCCGACACCGACCTGCTCAGCGCCCGAGCCGCCACCGGACCGGTCCCGTACCGGCTCGGCAACCCGGCCCGGCTGACCCCCGAGGACCTGCCCGCACTGCTGGAGGGCACCGACCTGGTCGTGGTCCGCCTGCTCGGCGGTCGCCGCGCCTGGCAGGAGGGCCTGGACGCGCTGCTGGCCGGCCCCCGCCCGGTGGTCGTGCTGACCGGTGAGCAGGCCCCCGACGCCCAGCTGATGGAGCTCTCCACCGTCCCGGCCGGCATCGCCGCCGAGGCGCACGCCTACCTGGCCCACGGCGGCGCGGCCAACCTGGCCGAGCTCGGCGCCTTCCTCTCCGACACCGTGCTGCTCACCGGCCACGGCTTCGCCCCGCCCGCCTCCGCCCCGGCCTGGGGCCCACTGGAGCGCGAAGCCCGTACGGAGAGCGGCCCGACCATCGCGGTGCTCTACTACCGCGCCCACCACATGAGCGGCAACACCGCCTTCGTGGAGACCCTCTGCCGGGCGATCGAGGACCAGGGCGCCCGGGCGAGGGCCTACTACTGCGCCTCGCTGCGCGGCGCCGAGCCCGAGCTGCTGGCGGCGCTCGGCGAGGCCGACGCGATCGTCACCACCGTGCTCGCCGCCGGCGGCACCCGCCCGGCCGACGCCCAGGCCGGCGGGGACGAGGAGGCCTGGGACGCCGGAGCGCTGGCCGCCCTCGACCGCCCGATCCTCCAGGCGCTCTGCCTCACCTGGTCGCGCGCCCAGTGGGAGGCCAGCGACGACGGCCTGTCCCCGCTGGACACCGCCACCCAGATCGCCGTGCCCGAGTTCGACGGCCGGCTGATCAGCGTCCCGTTCTCCTTCAAGGAGCTGGACGAGGACGGCCTGACCGTCTACGCCGCCGACCCGGAGCGCGCCGCCCGCGTCGCCGGCACGGCCGTCAAGCACGCCCGGCTGCGGCACGTCCCGGCCGCCGAGCGCCGCCTCGCGCTGGTGCTGTCCGCCTATCCGACCAAGCACTCCCGGGTCGGCAACGCCGTCGGCCTGGACACCCCGGCCAGCGCGATGCGCCTGCTGGAGCGGCTGCGCGCGGACGGCATGGACCTCGGCTCCGACCTGCCCGGCTTCAACGCCCCCACCGACGGCGGCGAGGACGCCTCCCACGAGGGCGACGCCCTGATCCACGCGCTGATCGCGGCCGGCGGCTACGACCAGGACTGGCTCACCGAGGACCAGCTGGCCCGCAACCCGGTCCGCATCCCGGCCGCCGACTACCGCCGCTGGTACGCCACCCTCCCGCAGGGCCTGCGCGAGCAGGTCGAGCAGCACTGGGGCCCGGCCCCCGGCGAGCTGTACGTGGACCGCTCGCAGAACCCGGACGGCGACATCGTGCTCGCCGCGATCCGCTCCGGGAACCTGCTGGTGCTCATCCAGCCGCCGCGCGGCTTCGGCGAGAACCCGGTCGCGATCTACCACGACCCGGACCTCCCGCCGAGCCACCACTACCTGGCCGCCTACCGCTGGATCCAGGCCGCCCAGGAGGACGGCGGCTTCGGCGCCGACGCCGTCATCCACCTCGGCAAGCACGGCAACCTGGAGTGGCTGCCCGGCAAGACCGCCGCGCTGTCCGCCGAGTGCGGCCCGGACGCCGTCCTCGGCGACCTCCCGCTGATCTACCCCTTCCTGGTCAACGACCCGGGCGAGGGCACCCAGGCCAAGCGCCGCGCCCACGCCACCCTGGTCGACCACCTCGTCCCGCCGATGGCCCGCGCCGACTCCTACGGCGACATCGCGCGGCTGGAGCAGCTGCTCGACGAGCACTCCAACATCGCCGCGATGGACCCGGCCAAGCTGCCCGCGATCCGCGCCCAGATCTGGACCCTGATCCAGGCCGCCAAGCTGGACCACGACCTCGGCCTGGACGAGCGCCCCGAGGACGACGGCTTCGACGACTTCCTGCTGCACGTCGACGGCTGGCTGTGCGAGGTCAAGGACGCCCAGATCCGCGACGGCCTGCACGTCCTCGGCCAGGCCCCGGCCGGCACCGACCGGGTCAACATCGTGCTCGCCATCCTGCGCGCCCGGCAGATCTGGGGCGGCGTCAGCGCGCTGCCCGGCCTGCGCGAGGCGCTCGGCCTGGACGAGGCGGCCCTCACCCTCGGCGCCACCGACGCGGCCGAGGCGCAGGCCCGCGCCCTGGTCGAGGCGATGGAGGCCCAGGACTGGGCGCCCGAGGCAGTGGAGAAGGTCGCCGCCGAACTGCCGGAGGCCGTCCGCGAGGCCGTCGGCGAGGTGCTGACCTTCGCCGCCACCCAGGTGGTGCCGCGCCTGGCCGCCACCACCGACGAGCTGGACGCCGTGCTGCACGCACTCCACGGCGGCTTCGTCCCGGCCGGCCCGTCCGGCTCGCCGCTGCGCGGCCTGGTCAACGTGCTGCCGACCGGCCGCAACTTCTACTCCGTCGACCCGAAGGCCGTCCCCAGCAAGCTCGCCTGGGAGACCGGCCAGGCGCTCGCCTCCTCCCTGGTCGAGCGGTACACCGCCGACAACGACGGCGCCTACCCTCCCTCGGTCGGGCTCTCGCTCTGGGGCACCAGCGCGATGCGCACCGCCGGCGACGACATCGCCGAGGCCTTCGCCCTGCTCGGCGTCCGCCCGGTCTGGGACGACGCCTCGCGCCGGGTCACCGGCCTGGAGCCGATCCCGCTCGACGAGCTCGGCCGCCCGCGCATCGACGTCACGCTGCGCATCTCCGGCTTCTTCCGGGACGCCTTCCCGCACGTGGTCGCCCTGCTGGACGACGCGGTGCGCCTGGCCGCCGCCCAGGAGGAGCCCGAGGCCGACAACTTCGTCCGCGCCCACGTCCAGGCCGACCTCGCCGTGCACGGCGACGAGCGCAAGGCCACCGTCCGCGTCTTCGGCTCCCGCCCGGGCACCTACGGCGCGGGCCTGCTCCAGCTGATCGACAGCCGGGACTGGCGCACCGACGCCGACCTCGCCGAGGTCTACACCGTCTGGGGCGGCTACGCGTACGGCCGCGGCCTGGACGGGCGCCCGGCGCGCGAGGAGATGGAGACCGCGTACAAGCGGATCACCGTCGCCGCGAAGAACACCGACACCCGCGAGCACGACATCGCCGACTCGGACGACTACTTCCAGTACCACGGCGGCATGGTGGCCACCGTGCGCGCCCTCACCGGCAAGGCCCCGACCGCCTACATCGGCGACTCGACCCGCCCGGAGACGGTCCGCACCCGCACCCTGACCGAGGAGGCCGCCCGCGTCTTCCGCGCCCGGGTGGTCAACCCGCGCTGGATCGAGGCGATGCGGCGCCACGGCTACAAGGGCGCCTTCGAGATGGCCGCGACGGTCGACTACCTGTTCGGCTACGACGCCACCACGGGCGTGGTCGCGGACTGGATGTACGAGAAGCTCACCCAGGAGTACGTCCTCGACCCGGTCAACCGCGAGTTCCTGGCGGGCGCCAACCCGTGGGCGCTGCACGGCATCAGCGAGCGCCTGCTGGAGGCGGCGAGCCGCGGCCTGTGGGAGCAGCCGGACCCGCAGCTGATCGAGCAGCTGCAGGCCGCGTTCCTGGAGACCGAGGGCGACCTGGAGGGCGACGAGGGCTGACGCCCTCCGACCGTACGGCGGCCGGCCGCGCTCCCTCGGGGAGGGCGGCCGACCGCGGTTCGGTCACGGAATCCGTCCGCTTGTTCCACCGACTTGTTCCACCAACTTGTTCCACCGACTTGTTCCAACGACCTGCACCGTTCCGAGGACCGGCGTCAACCACGCGTACCGCCATCTGGCACCGGCCGTCACCCGAGCGGACAATACGGGGCATGTCGCGCCGCACCGGCACCGCCGGCCCAGTCCCGAGCACGGCCCCGACGGACGCCCGGGAGCCGCACGCACCGCACCGCTACCGCTACCGGGCGCGGCTCGCCGCGCTCGCGGCCGGAGCCGTACCGGTGGTCGCGTTCCCGACCCCCGGCCAGGCCTGGCTCGCCTGGGTCGCGCTCGTCCCCGGGCTGCTGCTCGCCCAACGGGCACCGTCGGGGCGGGAGGCGGCGGTGCGCGGGTGGTGGTTCGGGGCGGGGTTCATCCTCACCGCGATGTACTGGCTGGTCCCCTCCGTCGGACCGGCGCTGCCCGTACTCGCCGTACTGTTCGGGGCCTTGCAGGCGCCCGTCGGGTACGCGGTGCACCGCCTGCTGCGCCCGCCGACGACCACCCGCCGGGCACTGCTCGCCCTGCTGGTCGTCCCCGCGGTCTGGGTGGGCACCGAGTACGCGCGGTCCTGGCACGCGCTCGGCGGACCGTGGGCACTGCTCGGCGCCACCCAGTGGCAGCACCCGGCGGTCCTCGGACTCGCCTCGGCGGGCGGGATCTGGCTGGTCAGCGCCGCGGTGGCGGCCGTCAACACCGGAGTACTGATCATCCTGACGGCGGTGCCCCGGCGGCCCCGGGCGGTCGCGGCGCTGGTCACCGTCCTGGTGCTGGCCGCCGGACCACTGCTGTTCGCGCTGCGCCCGGCACCGGTCGGGGCCGGGGCGGTCACCGTGGCGCTCGTCCAGCCCGGCGTCGTCGAGGACCCGCAGGCCCGCTTCGACGCGAGCGTCCGGGCCACCGCCGACCTGGTCGGGCGGCCGGTCGACCTGGTGGTGTGGGGCGAGAGCAGCACCACCGCCGACCTCGACCGCGACCCGGCCGCCCTGGACGCGCTGCGCCGGCTCGCCGCCACCACCGGCGCCGAGGTGATGGCCGGGGAGGACGCCCGCAAGGCGGACGGGCGGATCTCCAAGGACGCGGTGCTGGTCTCCCCCGCGGGGGTGGTCGACCGCTACCGGAAGATCCGGCTGGTGCCCTTCGGCGAGTACATCCCGCTGCGGCCCGTCCTCGGCTGGATCGCCGGGGTCAGCCGGGCCGCGGGCGAGAACCGGGCCCCCGGCACCGCCTTCCACGTGCTGCCCGCCACCGACCGCGCGGGCCGGCCACTGCCGGTCGGCGCGTTGATCTGCTTCGAGTCGGCCTTCCCGGACATGGCGCGCACCGCCGCCCGGGACGGCGCCCGGGTGCTGGTCTACCAGTCCTCCACCTCGACCTTCCAGCGCACCTGGGCACCCGAACAGCACGTCTCGCTGGCCGCGATCCGGGCCGCCGAGACCGGGCGCCCCGCCGTCCAGGCCTCGCTGACCGGTGTCTCGGCCGCCTTCGACGCCCAGGGCCGGCAGCTCGCCGGGCTCGGCACCGACTCCACCGGCGCGCTGACCGTACGGCTGCCGCTCACCGCGCCCGGGACGCTGACCTGGTACGACCGGATCGGCGACGTGGTGCCGCTGGGCGCGCTGCTCGTCACGGCGGGCGCGGGAGCGGCCGACCTGCGCGCGCGCTCCGCGCGTCGGCGGACGGGAGGACCGGCCGTTCAGGGCCCCCCGCCGCCCCCGCCGTCGTCCCCGCCGTCGGTGTAGACGCCGAACGGGGCGCCCTGGGCGTCGCGCAGGACGGCGATCCGCCGTCCCGGCATGGAATACGCGGGCATCAGCACGTCCGCGCCCATCGCGACCGCCCGGCCGACGGTGTTGTCCACGTCGGCGACCGAGAAGTACGGCAGCCAGTGCGGCGCCACCTGCGGCGGGAATCCGTCGTCCATCACCACCATGCCGCCGAAGTCCTGACCGTCCAGGCCCCACTGGGTGTAGTGCTCGGACGGCGCGACGGACCAGCCGAAGACCGCCGGGTAGAAGGCCCGCGCCCCGGCCGCGTCCCGGGTCGCCAGTTCGACCCAGCCCAGCGAGCCCGGCTCGTTGAACACCCCGGCGCCCGCGAAGGCCCGGGCCTGCCAGAGGATGAGGACGGCACC
>NZ_JBHWIV010000024.1:0-3793 GCF_042731675.1 Kitasatospora sp. NPDC059827
TGTCTCACCCGCGGCTTTTAACCCCCCCCCAGTTGTGGTCCCCGGGCGGGGGGTGTGCCCCCGGGGGGGTGTGGGGGGGCGGGTTTGGGGTGGGGGGGGCCCCGGCCGGGGGGGCCCCCCCGCCCCCGGACCCCCAGCAAGGAGCACACCCGTGGCCCCCGCCCTCTTCGGCCTCCAACCGTCCCCCAACGAGGACGAGTTCGTCTTCCGCCTCGACGACGAGGAGAGGATCCGCCAGGCCCGCGCCATCCTCGCCGGGACCGAGACCACCGAAGTCCACGTCCAGGGACGCGTCGTCGCCGAGACCGCCGACCACAACCCGGAGTGGAACTTCCACCTGGAGCCCGCCAGCATCACCTTCTTCGCCACGGCCGACGACGACTGCGACGCGACCGGGCACTACGTCGCCACCCAGCTCGACTCCATCGGCGAGGAGGGCTTCCTGCCCGACAAGATCTGGGCCCCCGCACGTTCGAGGATCACCCGCGAGATCGGCGCCTGAACACGTTCTCCGAGCACCTCACCCCGCCGGGAACACCGGCTCGCAGCCGGCCAGTTCGCAGCTGGCCTCCCACAGCCAGGCCGCGGTGGCCGGGTCGGCCAGGTGCTCCCACAGCGGCTCCGGCCTCGGCTCGCCGCGCAGCCCGAACACCCGCGGGCTCCACAGCACCGGGCCACCGCGCACTCCCGCGTCCAGCACGGCCCGTACCGCCGGCCAGGCGGCGGCGTCCTTGCCCTGGACGACCAGGCCCAGCGGCAGGCGGCTCAGCCGCTCGCCGGCGGTGCGCTCGTGCAGCGGCGGGCGGGCGGGGGTGAGGGCGTCGAGCGCGCCGCCCGGGTGCGTCAGGACGCTCAGCGTGCTGCTCCCGGCGGCGCGCAGGCGGCGGTCGAGCTCGACGGCGAACAGCATCTGGGCCAGCTTGGAGCGGGCGTAGGCGCGCTTGGGCTTGTAGTCGCGGGCGCTCTGGAGGTCGGCGAGGTCCAGGCGTTCGGACTTGGCGGCGAAGCTGCCGGTGGTCACGATCCGGCTGCCGGGGGTGGCCAGCAGCAGCGGGGCCAGGCGGGCGGTGAGCGCGAAGTGGCCCAGGTGGTTGGTGGCGAACATCAGCTCGTGGCCGTTCGCGGCGGTGCGGCGCGGCGGGTCGTCGAGGGCGATGCCCGCGTTGAGGACGACCGCGTCCAGGCGCTCCAGTTGCAGCGCCCCCGCGGACGCCTCGATCGAGGCCGGGTCGGCCAGGTCCAGCGGCAGGTGGCGCAGCCTCGCGCCGGGCACCCGCGCGCCGATGGACGTCATCGCGGCCAGGGCCCTGCCCCGGTCGCGGCTGCCCAGGACGACGCCCGCCCCGGTGGCGGCCAGCTGCTCGGCGACGAAGTAGCCGATGCCCGCGTTGGCGCCGGTGACCAGGACGGTCCTCCCCTCGGCGCGGGGCAGCCGGTGGACGTCCCACGGCGGGCTCTGGAGTGCGGAGTCGGGCATCGGCATCGGGTGGCTCCCTGGGAGGTGCGGCGGGCCGGGGCGCGTCGATCACGCCCCGGCCCCGAGGCTCCCGCGGGCCGCTCACACCTCACCGGCAGGGCGCTGTCCCCGCTGCCGGACGGCTGTCGCCACCGCGTACGGACGGCTGTCGCCACCACGTACGGACGGCCGTCGCCACCACGCTCCGGGGTGCTCAGTCGACGCAGAACTCGTTGCCCTCGACGTCCAGCATCGGGATGCACGAGTCGTGGCCGTCGTACAGCACCTGCACCTGCGTGGCGCCCAGGGCCTCCAGCCGCGCGGCCTCGGCCTTGAGCACGGCCAGGCGCTCCTCGCCGACCAGCCCGGTGCCCACCCGCACGTCCAGGTGCACCCGGTTCTTGACGGTCCTGCCCTCCGGCACGCGCTGGAAGTACAGCCGCGGACCCGCCCCCGAGGGGTCGGTGCACGCCGACCAGGAACCCCGCTCCTCCGCGGACCGGGAGGCCTCGTACGCGTCCCAGGAGGCGAACCCCTTCGGCGCTGCCATGACGTACCCCAGCACCTCGCACCAGAAGCGGGCGACGCGCGCGGGCTCCGCGCAGTCGAAGGTCACCTGGAACTGCTTGATCGCTGACATCCGGGCACCGTAGCAGGGGACGCAGAGGCGCTTCACGGATTATCGGCCGTCACGGTCCAGTCCGCGGACGGGCCGGTGCCCCCGGGCCGGGCGCCCAGACCGCCCTCCCGGGTCTCCGTCAGGTAGAGGTCGTTGTCGTTGAGGTCCGACTCGGAGCGGACCCGGGACCGGCCGCCGTCCGCCACGCTCCACGCCGCCTCGGTCGCACGGCACTGGCCGTAGCGGATGCTCCAGTTGTCACCGATCGCCACACACCCCCAGGTGCCCTTCTCCGGGTCGAGCGCCGCCACGTTCACCGCCGCGCCGACCGCCCGCAGCTCCCACCGCTGCCCGGGCGCCGCCGCGTCGCACGGCTCCAGCCGCACCTGGGTGGTGCCCGGGACGTGGTGCAGACAGGTGCCGGTACGGGCGTTGCGCAGGCTGTACGTCACCGGCTGCTCCGCGGCGCGGGCGGCGGGGGACAGGGACAGGGACAGTACGGCGGCGAGGGCGGCTGCGGCCGCCGCGCGCCGGGGGCGAACGGGCATGGGGTGGCTCTCCGTTGAGATGTGGTGCAGCGCTCAACGACCGACGCACGGTCAGGAAACGAACCATCCCGGGCCCGAGGAGTTCACGGACCCAGGGGGCCCTGGACCTGCTGGACCTCCCGTGCCTCCCGGGTGAACGCGGCGGTGTGGTCGGCGGCCCACTGGCCGAACGTGCGCGGCGCCCGCCCGAGGACGTCGGCGACCGTGGAGGTGATGTGGGCGGGCCGGCCGAGCGCGGCGTTCCACGCGGCGAGCAGCATGTCGACGGCCGGCGCGGGCACGTCCTTCGACAGGCTCCGGAACTCCTGCGGCGTCATCTCCTCGAAGGCGATCCGGCGCCCCAGGGCGTCACCGATGGCACCCACCTGCGCGGCCTGGGTCAGCGACTCGGGGCCGGTGAGGACGTAGTCGCCCCCGGCGTGCCCGTCCTGATGGAGCGTGCGCGCCGCGACGGCCGCGACATCGCGCTCGTCGACGGGCGCGGTCTCGGCGGCGCCGTAGGGCCAGCGGACGACCTCGCCCGCCCGGATCGCCGGGGCCCACCAGGCCAGCGCGTTCGAGGCGAGCATCCCGGGCCGGATGACCGTCGACTCGACCCCGGTGGCCGCGAGGAGGCGTTCGAGGTCGGCGTGCATCGCCGCCACGGGATTGGGCTGCTGGAAGAAGGGGTGCGGCGTCCGGTGCGGGGAGGTGAGCAGGACGACCCGCCGCACGCGCGCCGCCAGCCGCTCGACGACCGCCCCGGCGGTGGCGGGCGGGGCGGTCCACAGGAGGAAGACCGCCCCGGCGCCGTCCAGCGCCGGGTCCAGCGACTCGGGCACGGTGAGGTCGCCGGTGAAGACCTCGACCCCGGCCGGCAGGTCCGCCGCCGCCTGGGCGCGACGGGCGAGGGCGCGCACCGGCACGCCCGCGTCGAGGAGGTGGTCGACGACGAGGCGCCCGATCCGGCCGGTGGCTCCGGTGACGAGGACGGGGGGAAGGCCTGGCTGCGGGTTCATACCGCCATGAAAACATTACTGAGTTAAGAAGGCAACCCAGTTAAGGAATGCTGGGAGTCGCGTGCCGCTCGGGTGCGGGGCGGTGGGGGGGGGTGGGGGGGCGGGGGGGGGGGACGCCGCCCCGCGCCGCCGCGGGGGGGCGGCCCCGGGCCCCGCGCCCACGCCCCCCCCG
>NZ_JBHWIV010000024.1:3803-12311 GCF_042731675.1 Kitasatospora sp. NPDC059827
TACTTTCTCGCGCCTCCTCTCACCCCACCGCGCCCGTCCCGGCGGCGGGCATCCTGCGCCCGCGGAACCCCCGGCCCCGCCCATGCCTACCGGACGGCCCGCCCCGCCCGGCCGGGCGCCGCGTCGACGCCCGACCAAGATCACTCGGAGGGGGTGCCCCGCAGGACCTCGGCCGGGTCGGCGTGGGCGTGCATGGCGACCACCCGGCCGTCGTGGAGGGTGAACACGTCGGCGACGGTGAGGTCCAGTGCGTCGCCGTCCGTCAGCGTGCCGTGCACGTGGTGGACGATCACGACGTCCGCGCCGCGCCGGTACGCGGTCGGCTCGGAGTGCAGCTCGGACCACATCGCGTACGAGGCGCTCAGGTACGCGTGCACGGCGTCCCGGCCCGTGTGCGCGCCCCCGTTGGGGAGCTCCTCGGGCTCGACCCACGCCACGTCCGGGTGCAGGTCGGCGACGGCGGCGTCGATGTCGCCCCGGGCGTAGGCGGCGTAGGCGGCCAGGACGAGGGCGACGTCGGGATCGGCGGGGTCCGCGGGATGCGCGCGGTGTGCGGGGGAGGGGGTCATGGGCGGGACGCTATCCCGGGCGCCGCCGCCCGGCGTGAACGCCGTTACGTGCCCCCGGGCCGCGTGTCCTCGGGTCGAGCGTCCTCGGGGTTCACGGGCGGCGGGCCACGAACACCAGCTCCCGCCCCGGCCGGTCCGGCGCCCCGCGCACCTCCTCCAGCACGAAGCCCGCCCCGGCCAGGTCCTCCTCCACCTCGGCCCGCTCCCGGAAGCGCAGCGTCGAGTCCGAGGTCAGCACCTGCCCGTCCGCGCCGAACGCGTACGTCGAGCGGAACGACACCAACGGCCATTCCACCTCGATCAGTTGGATCCAGTGCTCCACCGGCCCGACCCCGGCGACCTCCGTCACCCGGTGGGAGTGCTCCCGGGTCCACTCCTCCCAGGCCTGGGCCGCCGGATCCCGGGTCTCGAACACCAGGCGCCCGCCCGGGCGCAGTGCCCCGAAGGCCCCCCGCAGGGTGCGCCGCCAGGCGGGCGGGTCGGCGATCGCCTGGGCGACGTTGGCCGTCATCGTCGCCAAGTCGACATCCAGCGGCGGGAGTTCACCCGCGTCCCCGTGGATCCAGCGTACCCGCTCGGCCCCCGGCTTCGCCCGGGCCACCTCGACGGAGGCCGCTGCCGGATCCACCCCGACCACCTCGATCCCGCGTTCGGCCAGCAGCAGCGCGAACACCCCGGTGCCGCAGCCGAGGTCCAGCACCCGGCGGGCGCCGAACTCCTCCACCATCCCCACGTAGGCGTCCAGGTCGCCGCGGTCGGGGTCCAGCGGGTCGTAGACCGCGGCGAGCCGCGGATGCGCGTAGCACTCGTCAGCCATGCCGACCACCTTACGGTCCGTCCCCGAACCCCCGAACCCCCGAACCCCCGCCCGCCGGCGGCGCAAACCCGGGTGACCCGGCCGGTCGTGGCGGCGACACTGGCGCCATGACCGCTTCCGCCACCCCCCGACTGCTGCGCCCGCGCGCCCTGGCGCCCGGGGACCTCGTCGTCATCGCCGCGCTGTCCGGTCCGCTGCCGGCCGCCTACGAGCCCAACGTCGAGCGGACGGTGGCGGTGCTGGAGCGGATGGGATTCCGCGTGCGCCGGTCCCCGCTGCTCGCGGCGGGCCGCCACCACTGGTGGAGCGCGGCCGCGCCGGCCGAGATCGCCGCAGAGCTCAACGCCCTGCTGCGCGACCCCGAGGTGCGCGCGATCGTCGCCAGCGACGGCGGGCAGACGGTGCTCGGCTACCTGGACCTGATCGACGTCGAGGCGGTCAGGGCCGACCCGAAGCCGATCCTCGGCTACAGCGACATTTCGCTGCTGCACCTGGTGCTCCACGCGCGCACGGGCCTGGTCGGTTTCCACGCCGACATGGCCGTCCCCGGCTTCGGCGGGAGCTGGCCGTGCGCGCCCGTGGCGCGGCAGGCGCAACTGGAGGAGCTCTACGCCGGGTTGCTGACCGGCACCGGGGTGATCGGCGCGCTGCCCGCCGGCGAGTCGTGGGAGTGCTGGCGTCCCGGTCGCGCGGAGGGCCCGCTGATCGGCGGGGTGATCAACCGTATCGTGCTGGCGCAGGCGACGCCGTTCGCGCTGCCGCTGGAGCGCTTCGACGGCGCGGTGCTGTTCTGGGAGGAGATGGGCGGCCTGGCCTCCCACGTGTGGAGCTACCTCCAAGTGCTGCGGCACAGCGGCGTCCTGGACCGGATCGCGGGCATGGTCGTGGGTGTTCCGCGCGAGATCGGCGGACTGGAGCCCGACGCGTCCCCCACCCTGCGCGAGATCGTCCTCGACGTCCTGGGCGAGCGTGACATCCCGGTCCTGGGCAACGTCGACTTCGGGCACGCCGGCCCCAACCTGCCGATGCCGGTGGGCATCCGCGCCGGCCTCGACGCGCAGCGGCGCACCTTGGCGCTGCTCGAACCGGCCGTGGATCCGCGTCCGGCGGACCGGGCGGCGCTCAACTAGCCCTGTTCCGTCGCCGGTTCGGGCGATTGCCGTATCCGCTCCGGCGCCGGGAGGATCCTCCTCAGAAGCATCGCTTCGTGGCGGTGTGCCCGAAACGAGAGGATCGCCCCATGCGTCGCCGGTTCTTCGCCCTCGTCCTGCTGGCCTCTGCCGGGATGCTCGCCCTCGCCGTCCCCGCCCAGGCCGCCACCGGCGTCCTGGTGGTCAACGGCGTGCCCCACGAGAACCCGCAGCGCGGCTGCTACCCGGCCACCTCGCCGGTCTTCGTGGAGAACTTCACGAACTCCACGGTCCTGGTGCACTCCGCCGCGAACTGCCAGGGCCCGGTGACGGCCCAGGTCGGCCCGGAGCAGTCCGTCGAGACCTTCGGGACCAGCTACTTCGTTCTCTGACCCCGTTTCCGTTTCCGTGGCGGCTCCGGCCGCCCGTCCCTCGGGCCGCCGCCCGTCGGCTACCGCGTACCGCTGTCGTCGAGCCCGGCGATGACCCTGAGGTCCGCCTCGGAGATGTCCAGGGCCTCGGCGATCCGGCGGACCAGCGGCAGGTCCGGGTTGTGGCCGTGGCGGAGCATCTGGACGGTGGACATCGACAGTCCGGCGCCCTCGGCCACGTCCTTGACCGGAATCCCGCGCAGCGCCATCAGCCCGGTGAGCACCCGTCCGAACGGATGCGGCTCCGGCCGCCCGGCGGGGGAGACGGCCGGGCCGATCACCACGTCACCCACCTTGGCCTGGAAGCGGACCAGCCGGTCGCCCGTGAACCCGACCTTCGCGACGAACGGCAGGCCCTCGCCGTCTCCGGAGACGACCGTTCCCGGGACCGACACCTCGGCGAACCGCACGGCCGGATCGAGGCGGTGGTCCCCGGTCTCCACCGGGGTTCCCGGCTCGACGCGGTCGACCCTCCAGTCGCGGTTCCACCACGGAAGGTCCCGCAGCAGCCCGTTGAGGAACGGCGGCAGGACGCTCACGTCCACCGGGTCCGGAGGATGCTTCTGACCGACCCAGATGACGCCGGGCCAGTACGTCAGGGCCGCGATCACGTCCGCCGTCAGCGGGCGGTCGGTAGTCTCCACGGCCACACTCTCCCACCGGTCGCCCGAGCAGTCTCCCGCGACCGGGCGGCCGGCCCGTGAACTCGGCCGGCCGCAGCTCCCGGCTGCTCGGCGGTGGTCGCCCGGCGGTGGGCGGGCCGAGGATCCGGGTGCGCCGACTGCTGTGCCGGGTACGGGTGTTCGAGATTGAGAGGCGGCCTCGGCCGCTCAGGGCCACGGTTGCAGGTCGTCGCGGAAGGTGGTGGCGGTGCCCGCGAGGCGCCAGCGGCGGCTGTGCCGGGAGTAGGTCCACGTCTCGGGCGCGGTGCGGGTGGCGTCGATCCAGGCGGCGAGTTCGGGCAGGGCGCCGTGCCGCAACGCGAGCCGGGCGGTGGAGCGTCCGGCGGCCGGCAGCGGGGAGACGCCGACCCGTACGGTCGACCACCAGGCGGGGTGGAAGCCGCCCATGCCGTAGTTGGAGCGCACCGGCGGGATCCACTCCACGTGCAGCAGGGTCCCGTCGCCCCAGGGGCGGCTGTCGAAGTCCAGGCGGACGGTGTCCGCCCGCTCGGCGCCGAGCACGCCGAGCGCGCCGCGGACGTCCGTGGCGGTGAGCGGCCACGACAGCCCGCTGGGCAGACGGCGGTTACGGGAGGGCACGGCCCGAGGATGGCACGCGCCCGGGCCGGGGCGCACGCGAATTCCCGCTGATCGGGGCGGGGGCGATGATCAACGGTGGTCGGCGGCCGCCTAGGGTCACGTGCATGTCCAGGACCACACCGCCGCGCCCGCTCGACGTCGAGGCGCTCTTCCCGGAGCTGACGGCCCACCGGGGCACCACCACCCGCCTCCACCCGCGCCCGGGGCGCCCCGACGCGACGGTCAGCTCCGTGGGCGGCCCGCTGCTGTGGCCCTCGGACGAACCCTGGCCGGTGTGCACCGACCCCCACAACCACCGGCGCGGCCACCGGCCGGCCGACATCCACGAGCGGCGCCGGATCCTGGACGCCGCCTGGCGCCGGGATCCGGCCACCGGCCCCACCGACGAGGAACGGCAGCTGCTCAAGGAACTCGAACGGCGCCACCGCGTCGAGGAAGGGGGCACCGCGGCCGACCCGCTGCCCCTGATCGGCCTCGCCCAGCTCTACCGGGCGCAGATCCCCGACCTGCCCGCCGGGCCGGACGGCTGCGACCTGCTCCAGGTCTTCTGGTGCCCCTTCGACGCCCACGGCCCCGGCCGCACCGGCATGCTGCTGGACCTGCGCTGGCGCCGCTCCTGGGAGGTCGCCGACGTGCTGGCCGACCCGCCGCGCCCGCAGGTCGTCGGCTACGAGGGGTACCTGCCGCAGCCGTGCGTGCTGCACCCCGAGCAGGTGGCCACCTACCCGTTCGCCGGCCTCCTCCCGGAGGACCTGGGCGCGCGCATCGACGCCTGGGAGGAGGCGCTGGAGGAGGCCGCCGAGCAGGCGGCGGGCGCGGGCGCGGGCGCGGGCGCGGACGGGGACGGGGACGGGTGCGGCGACGGCGAGGGCGACGGTGAGGAGCCGTTGGGCTACCAGGACGACCTGTCCATCCCGCCGGGCTGGCGGGCCGGCGGCTTCGCCTCCTGGCACGTCACCGACCCGGCCCCGATGGACTGCCCGGCCTGCGCGGCGCCGATGCACCTGCTGCTGACCGTCGACAGTTCGGAGTGGGACGGCGGCACCGGCAGCTGGAAGCCGCTGGAGGAGGAGCGGGACCCGCGCTCCTCCAGCACCCCGACCGGGGTCACCGTGGGCCGCTGGGGCGAGCTCAACGTCTTCGCCTGCCCCGCCGACCCCGCCCACCCGCACCGCTGGAGCATCCAGTAGGGCCGGCCGGGACCGCCCGGCGGCGCTCGGCGACGCTCGGCGAGGCCGTCAGGTCGCGGCCTGCTCCGAGGGGAAGTCGGCGCCGAGAGTGACCTCCCGCCAGTCGTCGAAGCCGGCCCTGAGGGAGTCGAGCTTGGCGGTGGCGATGTCGTACGCGGCCTGGCCCAGGAGCAGGCGCAGCGGCGGCTGTTCGGCCGTGACGGCCTCGATGACGGCCCGGGCGGCGCGTGCCGGGTCCCCGGGCTGGTGGCCGTAGGTGGCCAGGGTGCCGGCGCGTCGTGCGCCCGCCGTGGGGGCGTAGTCCTCGATGGTGGTGGCGGACTGGTGCATCGAGGGGCCGGACCAGTTGGTGCGGAACGCGGCGGGCTCGACGATCGTCACCTTGATGCCCAGGGGCGCGAGTTCGGCGGCGAGCGCCTCGGAGAGGCCCTCCACGGCGAACTTGGTGGCGTGGTAGTACCCGGTGGCGCCGAAGCCGACCAGGCCGCCGAGCGAGGAGATGTTGACGATGTGGCCGGCGCGCCGGGCGCGCATGCCCGGCAGAACGGCTCTGGTGGTGTCGGCCAGACCGAAGACGTTGGTGTCGAACAGGGCGCGGATCTCGTCGTCCTCGCCCTCCTCGACGGCGGCGAGGTAGCCGTAACCGGCGTTGTTGACCAGGACGTCGATCCCTCCGAAGGCGGTTTGCGCCTGGGCGACCGCCGTCGCGATCTGCCCGGAGTCGGTGACGTCCAGGGGCAGGACGAGGGCGCGTTCGTCGTGCCCGCGGATCAGGTCGGCGACCTTGCGGGGGTCCCGGGCGGTGACCACGGCCCGCCATCCGCGCTCCAGTACGGCGGCGGCCAGGGCCCGGCCCAGGCCGGAGGAGCAGCCGGTGATGAACCAGACCGGCACGTCAGGGGAGGTCATACGGGAGGTGCCCTTCGCTCGAAGTCTCGTGTGCGGTGTCGTGGGAGATGCCGTGTGGGATGTCGTGTGGGACGTCGTGTGGGACGTCGCGGAGACCGGCGCCGGTGAAGCCGGCGAGCCGGGCCAGCGACTGCTCGGCGGCGCTGCCGGGTTCGGCGCGGTAGACGACGAGGTGCTGGCCGGGGGCGCTGTTGACGGAGAAGGTCTCGAAGCCCAGGGTGAGGTCCCCGACCAGCGGATGGCGGAAGCGCTTCGCCGAGGCCGTCTTGGCCCGTACCTCGTGGCGCGCCCACAGGCGGGCGAAGTCGGCGCTGCGCACGGACAGTTCACCGACCAGCTCCCGCAGCCGCCGGTCGTCCGGGGTGGGATTGGCGGCTCGCAGCGCCGCCACGCACCCCTGCGCGACGAGGGACCAGTCACGGTAGAAGTCCCGGGCGTTCGGGTTGAGGAACATCGCCGTGATCAGACCGGTGTCGCCGCCGAGCCAGGAGAACAGTGCCTCGCCCAGGGAGTTGACGGCCAGCAGGTCGAGGTACCGGCCGTAGACCAGGGCCGGTGTGTCCGCCCAGGCGTCCAGCAGGGCCACCAGCTGCGGGCCCGCGTACTCCCGGGCGGGCTCGGGGCGTCCGGGCTGCGGCGGGTCGACCAGGGCGCGCAGATAGGCGGCTTCCTCGCCCTTCAACAGCAGGGCGGCTGCCAGGGCCCGCCGGACCTGGGGCGAGGGATTGCTCTCGCGTCCCTGTTCCAGCCGCACGTAGTAGTCGGTGCTCACCCCGGCGAGGACCGCGATTTCTTCGCGCCGCAGACCGGGAGTACGGCGCGCCCCCGCAGGCATCCCGTGGTCCTCGGGACGCACCAGTGCGCGCCGGGCCCGCAGGAACTCGCTGAGCCGGTTCGTGTGCATGGCCACCACCGTAGGGGGACGCGGCACGAAGAAGGTGGCCCTGGCACACCCACCCGCTCGGCCGGCCGTACGGGCGGGCGTACGGGCGGGCGTACGGGCGGGCCGTTCTGGCACAATCGACCGCATGTCCGAACAACCCCACGACGCCCTGAGCGAGTTGACGGCACTGCACCCCGAGGTGGCGGCGGCCGGTTCGGTGTGCGAGGCCCTGCGGGCGGCGGCCGAGCGGGCGGGGCACGTCCTCGCCGTCGAACCGGCCGCGGCGCAGGGCCTCGGCCTGCTGGGCGCGACGGTGCGCGCCGAGGGGCGGACCGCGTACGCCACGCTGCTGCGCGGCGGCGACGGCGACGGCGAGGGGGAACACGAAGGCGAGGGCGGTGGCGACGGGGGCCGGGTGCTCGCGGTGGACTGCTGGGGCTACCAGGCCTGCGCGGCCACGGGCAGCACCCGGGACCCGGCCGAGGCCGCCGACGTGCTGCGCTCCTGGGTCCAGGGCGCCGGGGTGGACGAACTCACCGCCCGGTGGCCCTTCCTGCGCACCCGCGACCTCGCCGCGGCCGACCTGCGCGGCGAACGGGAGGCCGTCGCCCGGCGCTGGCAGGGCCGGCTGCAGAGCCCCGCCCGCGGGATGGCCGGCGAATGGCGCAGGCTCGCCGTGGCCGCCCACGCCGAGCCTAGGCTGCGGGTGCTCTCGCCCGGGCGGGCCATGTACTGGTTCACCCTCAGCCGCCGCGCCACCCCGCCGATCAGCCAGGACCTGCCGCAGACCAGGCCGCTGGGCCGCGGCCGCTACGAGGTGACCCACGCGGACGGCCGGGTGCGGACGGTGGAGGGCGCGGCGGCGGCCGTCGCGGTGATCCTGGAGGGCCTGCCCCCGGACCTCACCCCCTGACCCCCTGACCCGCCGCCCGCCGCCCGCCGCCCGCCGCCCGCCGTTCACCCGGCCCGGCGGGCCAGTTCGGCGTTCGCGCGCTCGGTGATCAGGGCCAGCGCCCGGCCGGCTGCGGCCAGGTCCGCGGCCGACGACCCGGCGCAGGCGGCCCGGCTGCGCGAGCGCTTCCCGACGGCCGCCGTCGCCGTGCTCGCTTTCACCGGCCCCTGGCAGCGCCTGGGTGTCGGCATCGCGCGGCTGGTCGACTACTGGACGCCCAGGGGCGGCTGAGGGCGGCCGGGGCGGCAGTCGCGAAGGCCCGCACCGGGGGGCGGGGGGGGGCCACCCCCGGACGCGGTTTCCCCCGCCCGCCCCCCAACTCGGCCGGGGGGGGGGGGGTGAAAACAAAGGGGTTGGTTGAGTGT
>NZ_JBHWIV010000024.1:12321-108895 GCF_042731675.1 Kitasatospora sp. NPDC059827
CCGGGCTGGGGCGGGGGGTGGGGTGCGCGGAGGTGGCGGTTTGGGTTAGGCTGCGCGGGGTGGGGGGGGGGGGGGGGGGGGGGGGGCGCGCCCCCCCCCCCCCCCCCGGCCCGGCCCCCCCCCCACTCCCGGTGACGGGTTACCCCCGGCCGGCCCCAATGCTGCGCCGGGGCGGGGTGGTTCACTCGAACGGGATTCGTATGCCTACCGTTCCCGGACCCGTCGCAGCCCGATGTCGGAGACCTCGCCCAGGTGGCCGAGCTTGTCGGGGTTGGACACGGAGTGCAGCGCCCGGATCGCGCCGTCGACGATGTTCAGCTCCAGGACGGAGGCGACGCGCCCCCGCGGGTCGTAGGAGACCGCGCCCGGGCGGCCGTTGACGATCGCCGGGTGCAGGGTGATGCCGAGTTCGCGGCCGCGGCCGAAGCCGAAGGCGAGCAGCTGGGCGACGCGCTCGCGGCCGGCGACCGACCTGCCGACCGCCTGCGCCTTGCCGCCGCCGTCGCCGTGGAAGACCACGTCGGGGGCGAGCAGGTCGAACAGCTGGGCGAGGTCCCCGCCGGCGGCCACCGCGAAGAAGCGGCGCGCCAGTTCGTCGCCCTCCGCACGCCGGGCCGTGGGGAGCGGGGTGCCCGGGGCGTCGGTGGTGTCCGCGCCGCCCGTGGCCAGGCGTTTGCGGGCCCGGGCCAGGATCTGACGGCAGTTCGCCTCCGACTTGCCGGTCAGCTCCGCGACCTCCGGGTAGCCGTAGCCGAAGGCCTCGCGCAGCAGGAACACCGCCCGCTCCACGGGGGAGAGGGCCTCCAGCATCAGCAGCAGGGCCATCGACAGCGAGTCGGCCAGTTCGGCGTGCTCGGCCGGGGCGTCGCCGGGGCGCTCGGCGAAGGCGACCACCGGCTCCGGCAGCCACTCGCCGACGTAGGACTCGCGCCGCACCCGCGCCGAACCGAGGTGGTTGATGCCCAGGCGGGTGACCGAAGTGGTCAGGTACGCCTTGAGGTTGGCGACGGTGGTGCCCGCCCGCTGGGCGCGGGTCAGGTTGAGGAAGGTGTCCTGGACGAGGTCCTCGGCGTCGCCCACCGAACCCGTCATGCCGTAGGCGATGGAGAACAGCAGCGGCCGGTACCCCGCCGCCTCCGTCGCTCCCGCCGCTCCTGCCGCTCCTGTCATGGCCACCCCGTCCCGTCCCCGGCGCCGCCCCGGCCCCGGAGTGGCGCGCGTCACCGCGGGCGGTTGTCACAGGCCGCCCGGCCGCCCTGTCCCAGAGGGCAGCAGCGGACAAACGTACCGAGGAGAGCGACCGTCATGAACACTGCCCTGTGGACCGTCACCGCCCTGCTGGCCGCCGCCTACCTGCTCGGCGGCGCCTTCAAGGTGCTGGTGCCCAAGGAGCGGATCGCCGCCGCCGGGCGCAGCGGCCGCTGGGTCGAGGACTTCGGCGCGGGAGCGGTGAGGGCGATCGGCGCCCTCGAAGTCCTGGCCGCCCTCGGCCTGGTGCTGCCCGCGCTGCTGCACGTCGCGCCGGCGCTGGTGCCGCTGGCCGCGCTCGGCCTGACGCTGCTGATGGCCGGCGCGGCGGCGGTGCGCCTGCGGCGCCGGGAGTACCCGCTGGTGGCGGTGGACGCGCTCTACCTGCTGCTGGCCGCCTTCGTCGCCTGGGGCCGCCTGTAGGGCCCGTCGCCCAACTGCCCCTCGGAGGGCCCTTGCTAGGGTGCGCGGATGGAAGACCTGGACCTGGGAACCGTGGCCTGGCCGCCCGCGCCGATCCGCACCGAGCGCCTCGTGCTGCGCGGCAGCCGGGAGCGCGACCGGGCGGCGTTCGTCGACCTGTTGTCCTCGTCCGAGGTGCACACCTACCTCGGCGGGGCCCGGCCGCGCGAGGAGGTCGAGCGCGAGCTGCCCGGGGCGCCCGAGGACCGGCCCGGGACCTTCGTCGCCGAACTCGACGGGGCGATGATCGGCCTGGTCCTGCTCCGCCGGGCGACCGGCCACCGCCGCCCGGCCGCCACCGGCAGGCTCGACCTCGGCTACCTCTTCCTGCCCCGGGCCTGGGGGCGCGGCTACGCCGCCGAGGCGTGCACGGCGGCACTGGCCTGGCTTGCCGGCGCGCTGCCCGGCGAGGCGGTGGTGCTGACCACCCAGAGCGCCAACACCGCCTCGATGCGGCTCGCGGCGAAACTGGGCTTCACCGAGGTGGAGCGCTTCCGGGCCTGGGACGCCGAGCAGTGGCTCGGCATCCGGCCCCCGATGCCCGGCGTCTGAGACCCCCCCGGCCCCGCCCGGCTGCGTTCAACTCCGCCGCGCCCGGGCGGGGTCGCGCTGCGCCAGGACGGCGATCGCCTCCCGGCACCAGTCCCGGTTGCCCCGCTCGAAGGCCAGGCCGCGCAGGCAGGTCAGGTAGGGGCCGATCCGCTCGCCCTCGCGCAGGAACCGCGCCTCGTCCCGCCCGCCGCGCATGCCGTGCAGCATCCGCTCGAACAGGTCGATCTTCGCCTGGGCGAACTCGGCGCGCTCGGCGAGCTGTTCGGCGAGCACGGCGGGGTCGAGGTGGTCGGCGGCGCGGACCTTGACCATCAGGTCGTCGCGCACGAAGGAGGGCTTGGCGCTTGCGGCGGCGAAGTCGTCCAGTTCGGCGAGGCCGGCCGCGGTGACGGTGAACAGCCGCTTGGTGGGGCGGCCCTCCTGCACCACCTCGCGCCCGGCGACCAGCCCGTCCCGTTCCAGCCGGGTCAGTTCGGCGTAGAGCTGCTGCGGCTGGGCGTACCAGAAGTTGGCCACGCCGAGGTCGAAGGCCTTGGCCAGGTCGTAGCCGCTGGTCTCCCCGTCCAGCAGGGCGGCCAGCACGGCGTGTCGCAGGGCCATCGGGTCGGCCCTCCCTCCTGTTGCCGGATGTGCTCCGCATGGTAGTAGTCATCAATCTGACTAGTCACATCCATGACTATCCCGGGAGTGCCGCCATGACCGCCACCACCACCGCCGCCACCGCCGCCGAGCGCCTGCGCGCCGCCGTCGACGCCCGCGACCTCACCGCGCTGGACGACCTGTTCACCGACGACATCCGCTTCTACAGCCCGGTCAAGTTCGGCCCCTTCGAGGGCAAGCCCATGGTGCTCGGCCTCTTCGGGGTGCTGCTGCGCACCTTCGAGGACTTCCGCTACGTCGGCGCCTACGAGGGCGCCGCGCAGACCAGCGCGGACGGCACCGAGGCGCCGTCCGCGGTGCTGCTGTTCCGGGCGGTGGCGGGCGGCAAGGAGATCCACGGCATCGACCTGGTGCACGTCGACGAGCAGGGCCGGATCAAGGAGTTCACCGTGATGGTCCGCCCCCAGTCCGCCGTCCAGGCCCTCGGCCAGGCGGTCTTCGCCGGCCTGATCGCCGACGGCCTGGTCCCCGCCCCGCCCACCGCCTGAGACCCGCCGCCCACCGCCCGAGGCCCCGCCCACCGCCTGAGGCTCCCCGCCCGAGGTCCAACGCCCTTTCGGTGCCGGTCTGTTGCACCCCTGCCCGCCCCGGCCGGCCTGGAGGGGTGACGGCGCTTCGGGACACGGCTGTTGCCGTTCGCGGACACCCCCGGCCCGCCGGAGCGGGCAGGATGTGGGCGAACGTTCCGAGGGGGACGGCCGACGGGGGTGGCGTGATGGGGAGTACGGCGCGGCGCGGGGGCGCGGTGGTCGCGGCGGCGGTGCTGGCGCTGGGGGCGGCGGCCTGTACGGGGCAGGACGGCGGCACGCCGGAACCCGCGGCGAAACCCGCGGCGACAGCGACGGCGATGGCGACGGCCACTGCGGCGGTGCACCGGGTGGTGCTGCCCGAGCCGGCCCCGGCGTCGGCGCAGTGGGTCCTGGACGAGCTGGCCACGATGCACAAGGGCACGCCGGACTGCCCCGTCCCGACGCCGGAGAACACGGTCGTGCTCGACCGGAGCGAGGGCTCCCAGGACTGGGCGGACGTGGTGTGGCTGGAGGACGGCTCCCACCTGTGCCTGGCCTCGACCACCCGCGTCGACGGCCGCCTGAACACCGATGTCACCGGTGGCCCGCCCGGGGCCTTCACGGCCCGCAAGCGGCCGACGATGATCGGCGACCACCGGCGGCTGTCCCTCTTCGTTCTCTTCCCCGTGGACACGAAGCAGGTCGTGCTGCGGGGCGATGCCCGGCACCGGTTCGGGCCGCTGCACCAGCGGGTGATCGACCTCGGCGGCGGGAAGGCGGTCACCGTCGTCCAGTACGGCTTCGCCACGCAGGTCCCCGGCGCCCCGGCACCCGGGGCGCAGACGATGGAGCCGCCGTACGCGGACGACCTGCCCCAGCTGTGCCCGACCGTCACCGAGCCGTGCCGCGCCGCGGACGTCGACGGCTGAGCGGGCCGTGGTCCCCCGTTCAGTCCAGCAGGGCCGCCACCGCTCCCACCCGCCAGTGGCCGGCGGCGCCGGGGCGGGTGGCGAGGTAGCCGGCGGTGCGCCGGGGGCCCCAGGTGTGGGATTCGGCGAGGCCGGCGGCCAGGGTGCGCAGGTAGGCGGGGGAGGGGGCGGTGGGGGTGGCGCCGGCCAGGCCGGTGGGGGAGGTGAAGGTGAGCACCGGGCGCCCCCGGAGGGCGCCCACGCGCAGGAGGGTCTCGTAGCGGCCGGGGCCGAGCCGGTCGCGCCCGGTGGACAGGACCCGGGTGAGGTCGAGGTCGGCGGCGGGGGTGCGCTGTATCTCCTGGGCGGCGACGTCGCCGAACTGGCCGGCCGTGACGAGGTAGGCGCGGCAGGGCACCCGCCCGGGCCCGGCGGGGTCGTAGAAGGCGGTGCCGCCGTCCCAGGTGGCCGAGTGCCCGGCGAAGTACACCGTGCCGGGCAGGGTCAGGGCCGCGGTGGCGCGCGGCGGGCGCCGGTCGCGGCAGCCCGGGCAGGTGCGTGCCGCGCCCGCCGGGCGGCCGCCGCAGAGGTAGCAGGAGAAGCGGGCGGCGTGCAGGTTGGACCCGTACGCCGCGTACCAGAGGAGTCGGTCCCGGCCGGTGGTGCCGGGGCGGGCGGTCCGGGCGCACACCGAATTCACAGGAAACATCCGCACGGAAAAGGGTGGCGGCAGCCTCCCACACAAAGATGAGAATGACGTGCACAGGTCGAGAATCCGACCGAAACCCCCCGATTCGGTAGCCGACCCCTCACTACCTGTACCGTTCCGGTCGCCATGGTGTTCATCACTCTTCCCTCCGTCGTCACGCCCCTCCGGTTTCCGCCGATTAGCCTTCACCATCGAAAACGCTCGAAACCCCCCGAAATGACATTCGATTCGTATCGATGCCTGAGGAAACGGCATCGATGATGAGATTTCTCTTTGACCGCACCTTCGCTGCATCCAGCCGACTCCCAGCGGAGTCATGGTGAGTGGGCGCGTCCCACCAGGTGACGACCAGGTCACCGCACGTAGCAGGCAATGCGCGCCCTCCCAGGAAAACGGAGCCGAGGAACCCACCCCATGGACGCACGGCATGACACGTCCGGCCCAGTCACGCTGCACCGCCCCCACCCGGGGCAGGCGGCCGGCTGGCCGGTGGCCCAGCCCGCCCACCCCCGAAGCCTCCTCGACGTCATCGCCGCCACGGCCGACGCGCACCCGCACGCGCCCGCCCTGGACACCGGCGACGCCGTCCTCGACTACAGAACCCTGATGCAGGAGGTCGACGCCCTCGCCGGCGTCCTGGCCGGCCACGGCATCGGCACCGGCGACCGGGTGGGCGTACGCATCCCCTCCGGCACCGCCGACCTGTACGTCGCCATCCTCGCCGTGCTGCGCTGCGGCGCCGCCTACGTCCCGGTGGACGCCGACGACCCCGACGAGCGCGCCGAGATGATCTGGCAGGACGCCCGGGTCTGCGCCGTCGTCGGCGCCGGACGCAGCCTGTTCGCCGGCCCCGCCGCCCGCCCCTCGGGCCGCCCCGCCTGGCCCACCCCCGCCGACGACGCCTGGATCATCTTCACCTCCGGCACCACCGGCCGCCCCAAGGGCGTGGCCGTCACCCACCGCAGCGCCGCCGCCTTCGTCGACGCCGAGGCCCGGATCTTCCTGCGCCCCCAGCCGCTGGGCCCCGGAGACCGCGTCCTGGCGGGCCTGTCGGTGGCCTTCGACGCCTCCTGCGAGGAGATGTGGCTGGCCTGGCGCCACGGCGCCTGCCTCGTCCCCGCCCCCCGCTCCCTGGTCAAGGCCGGCACCGACCTGGGCCCCTGGCTCGTCCAGCGCCGCATCACCGCGATCTCCACCGTCCCCACCCTGCTCGCCCTGTGGCCCCAGGAGTGCCTGGACCAGGTCCGCCTGATCATCGTCGGCGGCGAGGCCTGCCCGGCCGAACTGGTCGAGCGCCTGGCCGTCCCCGGCCGCGAGTTCTGGAACACCTACGGCCCCACCGAGACCACCGTCGTCGCCACCGCCGCCCGGATGCTCCCCGGCGAGCCGGTGCGCATCGGCGCCCCCCTGGACGGCTGGGAGATCGCCGTCGTCGGCCCCGACGGCCACCCCGTGCCCTGGTACGAGAGCGGCGAACTGCTGATCAGCGGCATCGGCACCGCCCGCTACCTCGACCCCGCCAAGGACGCCGAGAAGTACAGCCCGCACCCCGCGATCGCCTCCCCCCGCGTCTACCGCAGCGGCGACCTGGTCCGCAACGACCCCGAGGGCCTGGTCTTCCTCGGCCGCGCCGACGACCAGATCAAACTCGGCGGGCGCCGCATCGAACTCGGCGAGATCGACGCCGCCCTCCAGGCCCTGCCCGGCATCCGCGCGGCCGCCGCCGCCGTCCGCAAGACCCCCGCCGGCGCCGACCTGCTGGTCGGCTACCTCGTCGCCCAGCCCGGCACCACCCCCGACCTGGCCACCGCCCGCCAGCACCTGCTGGAGCGCCTGCCCCAACCCCTGGTGCCCGTCCTGGCCCTGGTCGACTCCCTGCCCACCAAGACCTCCGGCAAGGTCGACCGCCACGCCCTGCCCTGGCCGCTGCCCACCACCGGCACCACCGGCCACGACGGCCCCGCCCAGCCCCTGGACGGCACCGCCGGCTGGCTCGCCGGCCAGTGGGAGCGCCTGCTCGGCATGGCCCCCGGCAACGCCGACGACTTCTTCGCCCTCGGCGGCTCCAGCCTCACCGCCGCCCGCCTGGTCTCCGAACTGCGCACCCGCCACAGCGGCGTCTCCGTCGCCGACCTCTACGCCCACCCGGTACTCGGCGACCTCGCCGGCTACCTCGACTCCCTCGCCCCGGCCCCGCGGGCCCAGGCGGCCGCGGCCGGGCCGGAATCCGCCGCGACCGCCCCGCCCCGCAAGCCGGTGCGCCCCACCCCGCGCAGCGCCGGCCTCTGGCAGACCCTGATGCTGCTCGCCATGTTCGGTCTCTCCGGCCTGCGCTGGGTGATCGTCCTGATCGCCGCCGACAACCTCATGGGCACCGACATCCCCTGGGCCCCGCACAGCTCCTGGTGGCCCGTGGCCGCCGGCGCGCTCCTCTTCTTCACCGCCCCCGGCCGCACCCTGCTCGCCGCCGCCGGCGCCCGCCTGATCACCGCCGGCATCCGCCCCGGCAGCCACCCCCGCGGCGGCCACGTCCACCTGCGACTGTGGGCCGCCGAGCGCTACACCGCCATGTTCGGCACCGGCAACCTCTCCGGCACCCCCTGGGCCGTGCGCTACGCCCGGATGCTCGGCTGCCGCGTCGGCCGCGACGTCCAGCTGCACACCGCGCCCCCGGTCACCGGCCTGGCCCGGATCGGCAACGGCGCCAGCCTCGAACCCGAGGCGGACATCGCCGGCTGGTGGCTCGACGGCGACACCCTCCAGCTCGGCCACCTCGACATCGGCGAGGGCGCCGCCGTCGGCCACCGCGCCACCGTGATGCCCGGCGCCCGCGTCGGCGCCGGCGCCCAGATCGCCCCCGGCTCCTGCGTCACCGCCACCGTCCCGCCCGGCGAGCACTGGCACGGCTCCCCGGCCCGCCCCTCCACCGAGGCCCGCACCCCCTGGCCCACCGCCCCCGCCAAGCGCACCCGCGCCTGGAACCCCGCCTACGGCGCCGCCTTCGCCCTCTTCGGCCTCGTCCCCGTCCTGGCCGCCCTGCCCGCGCTGTTCATCGTCTACCCGCTGGTCGACACCGACCGCACCCTGCTCGCCGCCCTGCTCCAGCTGCTGCCGCTGACCGTGCCGCTGGCCATCCTGACCGTCTTCTGTCACGCCGCGCTGATAGCCCTCCTGATCCGCCTGCTCTCACTCCCGCTGCGCCCGGGCTTCCACCCGGCCACCGGCGGCGTCGCGTTCTGCGCCTGGGGGGTCTCCCACCTCAGCGACGGCGCCCGGCGCACCCTGTTCCCCTTCTACGCCAGCCTCTTCACCCCGGTGTGGCTGCGCCTGCTCGGCGCGAGGGTCGGGCGCCGGGTGGAGGCCTCCACCGTGCTCGCCCTGCCCGCCCTGATGCGGGTCGACGACGGCGCCTTCCTCGCCGACGACACCCTCGTCGCCCCCTACGAGCTGCGCGACGGCTGGCTGCACCTGGGCCGCTCCCACGTCGGGCGCCGCTCCTTCGTCGGCAACTCCGGCATCGTCGGCCCCGGCCGCTCGCTGCCCGACAACTCCCTGGTCGGCGTGCTCTCCGACACCCCCGCCCAGGCCCCCGAGGGCTCCTCCTGGCTGGGCCGGCCCGCCTTCGCCCTGCCCCGGGTGGCCGCCGCCGGCGGCGAGGACCGCACCTACAACCCGCCCAAGCGCCTGATGTGGGCCCGGGCCGGCGTCGAGGTCTGCCGGCTGCTGCCGGTCGTCGTCGCCGCGATCCTGGCCGACCTGGTCTTCGCCGCCCTCCAGGCGATCCGCGACCACTACGGGCTGGGCACCGCCGCCGGCGCGGCCGGCCTGGTGCTGGCGGCCGCCGCCGTGGCCGCCCTGGCGCTCACCACCCTCGCCAAGTGGCTGCTGGTCGGACGCTTCCGGGTGTCCGAGCACCCGCTGTGGTCCTCCTTCGTCTGGCGCAACGAGCTCTACGACACCTTCGTCGAGGAACTCGCCATGCCCTTCGGCGGCGGCGCCATGACCGGCACCCCCTACCTCAACCTGTGGCTGCGCAGCCTCGGCGCGAGGATCGGGCGCGGGGCCTGGTGCGAGACCCACTGGCTGCCCGAGAGCGACCTGGTCACCGTCGGGGCGGGCGCCAGCGTCAACCGCGGCACCGTGCTGCAGACCCACCTGTTCCACGACCGGGTGATGCGGCTGGGCCCCGTCCACCTGGGCGCCGGCTCCACCACCGGGCCGCACTCGATCGTGCTGCTCAACTCCTCGCTCGGCGACGACACCACGGTCGGCCCGGCCTCCCTGGTGATGCGCGGGGAGAACGTCCCCGGCGCCACCCGCTGGCTGGGCAACCCGGTCGCCGCCTGGAACGCCGACGCCACCCCGCCGGCCGGGCGCCGCGCGGCCCGCGGGCGGCGCCGGGCCGCCGTGATGTAGCCCACCCGCACGGGCCCGCGCACAGGCGGTGCGGCCACGGTCGAACCCGTGGCCGCACCGCCTGCGCTTTGCCCGGACTTGGGAGAAGAACGCCATGCCCACGGCAATTGTGAAGAAGGCCGGGCGGCTCCGGCCCCCGGTGCGCCGGGCGGCGGGGGCGGTCCTGGGCGGCGGGGGTCAGTCCTGGGCGGTGGGGCGCACGACGATCTCGCTGACGTCGACGCCGTCCGGCTGCGCGACGGCGTAGCCGATGGCCGAGGCCACGGCGGAGGGCGGCATGGCGATCTCGTCGCGCCGGCGCACCAGCGCGGCCGCGACCTCGGGGCCGGCCCCCTTGCCGACGCCCTCGGTGTGGGTGAAGCCGGGGGAGACGAGGGTGACGCGCAGGCCGGGCCCCGCCTCCTGGCGCAGGCCCTCGGTGAGCACCTTCACCGCCGCCTTGGTGGCCGCGTAGACACCCTGCGGGGGCCTGACGACGTACGCCGCGGTGGAGCCGACGTTGACGAACTGGCCGGTGCCCTGGCGGCGGAAGACGGGCAGGGCCGCCGCGATGCCGTTGAGCAGGCCGGTGACGTGGGTGGCGACCATGGCGTCCCAGTCGTCCTGGCGCAGCTCGTCGAACGGCGAGACGGCCATCGTGCCCGCGTTGGAGACCAGCACGTCGAGCCGCCCGTACCGCTCCAGGGCCGTGTCCGTCAGGCGCCGCAGGTCCTCGCGGCGCCGGACGTCGACGACGACGCCGGTGGCGTCGGCGCCCCGGGCGGTGACGGCGTCCACGACGGCCTCCAGCCGCTCCCGGCGCCGGGCCCCGAGCACCAGGCGGGCGCCCCGCTCGGCGAGGTGGTGCGCGGTCGCCTCCCCGATGCCGCTGCTGGCGCCCGTGATCGCGATGACCTTGCCCTGGATGCCCGACATGAGCTCCTCCTTCTCCCCGGTGCGTGCGCGGCGGGCGCCCTGGCCTACAGTGAAAACGGAGGCGCCCCCGCTTGCCTCCAGTTAAGTGGAGGCGCCTCCGTTTATCAAGCGGGGAAGACTTCCGGGCGACGACGACCACCGAGGAACGAGGACGGCGAGCACCGATGACCGACGCAGCACCCATGGCCGGCGCGGCACCGAAGCCCGACGCGGCACCGAAGACCGACGCGGCACCCCGGCCGCTGCGGGCCGACGCGCGGCGCAACCGGGAGAAGATCCTCACCACCGCCGCGCGCGTGTTCGGGGAGCAGGGGCCGGACGCGCACCTGGAGCGCATCGCCAAGGAGGCGGGCGTGGGCAGCGCCACCCTCTACCGCAACTTCCCCACCCGGGAGGACCTGATCGAGGCGGTCTACCGCCACGAGGTGGCCCAGCTGTGCGAAGCCGCCCCCGCCCTGATCGCCGAGCGGCCGCCCGAGCAGGCGCTGCGCACCTGGACACGCCTGTTCCTGGACTACGCCACCGCCAAGTACGGCATGATCGACGCCCTGCGCGCCATCGCCGCCACCGGGGCCAACCCCTACGGCGGCAGCCGGGAGATGATCCGGGCCGCCGTCACCACGCTCATGGACGCCTGCGCGGCCGCCGGCGCGATCCGCACCGACATCCGGCCCACCGACCTCGCCGCCGCCCTGGAGGGCATCGCCCTCACCTCGGCGGGCGCCGAGCACCGCGAGCAGGCCGAGCGCCTGCTCGACCTCACCCTGGACGGCCTCACCGCGCGACGGTGAGGCACCGGTGACCGTGACGAGGGCCGTGACGAGGGCCGGGGCCGCCAACGGCACGATCGAAGGGAGGCGGCCCCGGCCCCGGTCCGTTCCCGTACGGGCGGGGCATCGACCGCGGAAAGCCCGTACGGCTGCGGTCGGCACCCATTCGACGACTTCAACAGCACTTGAAGTCAAGCCCCCCGGCCGCGCCCCCGACAGGAAACCGGACACCGCCGCGGGGTAGCCTCGCTCCCGGCGGGGGCCGACAGGCGCGACGGGACGAGGGGCGGACGGGATGACGCAGCAGCAGCGCGGCTACTGGCGGGAGGCGGACGGCACGGCCGTCGCCGTCAGCCAGGCGCACATCGTGTGGACCAGGGCGGCCTACCCGGCCCTGGTGGACGTGGCCCACCGCTACCACGCGGTGATCACCTACGCCGAGCTGGCCGAGGCCGTCCAGCAGGCCTCCGGGGTGCGCACCAGCGTCAACCAGCGGCACTGGATCGGCAAGGTGCTGGCCCTGGTGGTGCGTGAGGCCCACCGGCGCGGCGACCCGCCGCTGACCGCCCTGGTCGTGAACGCCACCGACGGCATGGTCGGGGCCGGCTACCAGGACGTGCTGGAGGTCGCCGGGCAGCCGCCCGTCCTGGACGAGATGGACCGCGAGCAGCACGCCGCCGCCGCCCGGCTCGCCTGCTACCGGCACTTCGGCGCCGACCTGCCCGCCGACGGCGGCATCCCCGCCCTGGCCCCGCGGCTGAAGACCACGGTGACCCGCCGCAAGAGCGCCGCCGCCGCCCCCGCGGCCGCCGCGGCCACCGCGACCACCCCGCGCCCGCCGGCGATCTGCCCCAACTGCTTCCTGGAACTGCCCGCGACCCGGGTGTGCGACTCCTGCGGGGCGACCGTCGCCTGAGCCGGGGCCCGGTACGCGGCCCGGGGTGCGGCCCGGCCGCCGTCACACCGCGGCCGGCATCCTCCCCGGCATCTGCCAGCCCTCCGCCAGCCGCGAGGGCGTCAGCCGCCGGCCCTCGCCGAAGAACTCGCAGAACTTCATGATCAGCGGGTCCCAGCCGACCGGGTCCACGTAGTGGTCGGTGCCCGGCACGATCAGCCGCTCGTCCACGTGCGCGCGCACCACCGAGACCTCGAAGGCGGTGCACCCCGGGTTGCCCGCCAGCGGCCGGGCCTCCTCCAGCCGGCACTCCAGCTGCACCGGGCACTCGGCGGCCCGCGGCGCCCGCACCAGCTCACCGGGCAGCTCGGTCAGCCCCGCGGCGGCGAACTTCCCCCGCTCGTGCCGGTAGCCCTGCGCGAGCCGGTGCTCGGTGATCCGCGGGTTGGCGGTCAGCAGCGCGAGCGCGTCCACGGCGTCGACCTGCCCGGCCGAGGGCAGGTTGAGCACGCACTCGCCCTCGCGCCGCAGGTTGACCGACGTCTGGGAGCTGTTGCCCAGCCCCAGCACGCAGGTCTGCCCCAGCCACCAGGCCGAGGACATCGGCGCCAGGTTGGCGCTGCCGTCCTCGTTGCGCGAGCCGATCAGCACCACGGGGGTGCCGAAGTAGAGAACCTTGAGATCGGTGACCTTGTGCACGGGAAGAGCCGTCCTCGCATCGGGTGAGTCGGTGGCCCGGACCGGACGGTCCGCGACCGGACACCGACTCTGCCCCCGCCCGCGCCCCGGCGCTGGCGGGGATCGGACACCGCGTTCCCGTACCCGCAGCTCGCGGCTCCGGGGGTCAGCCCAGGCCGCGGACGGCGACCGTACGGGCCTGGCCGTCGGTCAGCCGGTACGACAGGCCCACCACCGCGGCCCGCCCCTCGGCGACCCGGGCGGCCAGCAGCTGCGAGCGCTCCAGCAGCAGGTCCACCGTCTGGCGGATGTGCTCGTCCACGATCGCGTCCGGGTCCTCGATGCCCGCCGCCTTCGCCGACAGCACGCTCGGCGTCACCCGCTCCACCACGTCCCGCACGAAGCCGCCGGGCAGCTTGCCCTGCTCCAGGGAGTCCAGCGCCGCCGCCACCGCGCCGCACGAGTCGTGCCCGAGCACCACCACCAGCGGGCAGTCCAGCACCGCCGCCCCGTACTCGATGCTGCCCAGCGCCTCCGCGCCGGTCACATGACCGGCGGTGCGCACCACGAACAGGTCACCCAGGCCCCGGTCGAAGATGATCTCGGCGGCCAGCCGGGAGTCGGAACAGCCGAACAGCACCGCGAACGGCTTCTGCGCCGCCCCCAGCGCGGCCCGCCGCCCGGCGTCCTGGTTGGGGTGCTCGGGGCTGCCGCCGACGAAACGGGCATTGCCCTCCAGCAGCACCCGCAGCGCCTCGGCGGGGTCGGATATCGGGCCGGATATCGGAGAGGAGATCATGCGGCCACCCTAGATCGCCGCTGCTGGCGCCCGCAGCCGGGGGCCGGGTGCCGCACAAGCGGGCGTCCGGGCGGGGGAGGGTGTCCGAGCGGCCCGGTACGGTGGCTGCTGTGCCCACCCGCGTACCCCTCGAAGACCTCGTCCGGCTGCGCCGGGCCCGCGACCGGATGGACCGCGAGTACGACCAGCCGCTGGACGTGCCGGCCCTGGCCCGCACCGCGCTGATGTCGCCCGGCCACTTCTCGCGCAGCTTCCGCGCCGCCTACGGGGAGACCCCGTACAGCTACCTGATGACCCGCCGGATCGAACGGGCCAAGGCGCTGCTGCGGCGCGGCGACCTCAGCGTCACCGACGTGTGCATGGCGGTGGGCTGCACCTCGCTCGGCTCGTTCAGCAGCCGCTTCACCGAACTGGTCGGCGAGAGCCCCAGCGCCTACCGCTCCCGCGACCACGCCGACGGCGAGCCGATCCCCGCCTGCATCGCCAAGATCCGCACCCGCCCCGCGCGCCGCACCTGAGGCGCGGTACCTGAGGCGAAGGGCGGCCCCTCTCCCGTAAGTTGACGTGCATGAGCATCGAACTCGCGCAGTGCTTCATCGCCGTCGACGACCACGACAAGGCGCTCGCCTTCTACCGCGACGTCCTCGGCTTCGAGGTGCGCAACGACGTCGGCTTCGAGGGCATGCGCTGGGTCACCGTCGGCTCGCCCGAGCAGCCCGGGGTGGAGATCGTCCTGGAACCCCCGCTGGCCGACCCGCACGCCTCCGAGGACGACCGCCGGGCCGCCGCCGAACTCCTCGCCAAGGGGCTGCTGCGCGGCGTCATCTTCCGCACCGACGACTGCGACGCCACCTTCGAGCGCATCCGCGCCGCCGGCGCCGAGGTCCTCCAGGAGCCGATGGACCAGCCCTACGGCGTGCGCGACTGCGCCTTCCGCGACCCGGCGGGCAACATGCTGCGCTTCAACCAGCCGCGCGCCAAGTAGCCGCTTTTGTTGTCAGTGCCCTCCGCTAGGTTGGCCACTGTGCAGCTTCGCTACAACTTCCGTGCCTACCCGACGCCAGGTCAGGCAATCAGTCTGGCTCGGGCGTTCGGGTGTGCGCGGGTGGTCTTCAACGACGGGTTGCGCGCCCGCGAGGAGGCCCACGCTGCGGGGCTGCCATACATCAAGGACACCGACCTCCAGAAGCAGATCATCACCACCGCCAAACGCACCGAGGAGCGAGCATGGCTGGGTGAGGTGTCGTCGGTGGCGCTGGTGCAGTCGCTGCGGGATCTGCACACCGCCTACCGGAACTTCTTCGCCTCCGTCACAGGCAAGCGCAAGGGGCCGAAGGTCCAGCCTCCGCGCTTCAAGTCGAAGCGGGACAGTCGACAGTCGATCCGGCTCACCTCCAACGGCTTCACGCTGCGCGACAACGGCCGCCTGTACGTCGCCAAGGTCGGGGACTTGGCAGTCCGCTGGTCCCGTCAGCTTCCGGCCGCGCCCACCTCGGTTGCGGTCACCAAGGACGCTGCGGACCGGTACTGGGTGTCGTTCGTGGTGGACACCGATCCGGAGCCTTTGCCCGAAACGACGGCCGAGGTCGGTGTCGACCTCGGCCTGTCCCACTTTGCGGTGCTCTCGGACGGCAGGAAGGTGGATTCCCCGAGGTTCCTGCGTCGCGCGGAGAAGAAGCTCAAGCGGATGCAGAAGGCCCTCAGTCGCAAGGCCAAAGGCAGCAACAACCGGGCCAAGGCTCGGAAGAAGGTCGCCCGACAGCATGCCCGTGTGGCGGACCGGCGGCGGGACTGGCAGCACAAGCTCTCCACGGCGATCATCCGCGAGACCCAAGCGGTGTATGTCGAAGACCTTGCGGTCAAGGGGCTTGCCCGGACCAGGCTCGCCAAGTCCGTCCACGATGCGGGATGGTCCGCGTTCGTCGCCATGCTGGAGTACAAGGCGGCGAAGTATGGGCGCTGCTTCGGCAGGATCGGCCGGTTCGAGCCGACCTCGCAGGTCTGCTCGGCCTGCGGTGTCAAGGACGGCCCCAAACCGTTGAGCATCCGGGAGTGGATGTGCAGCGCCTGCGGGAGCGTGCATGACCGCGACGTCAATGCCGCCCGCAACATCCTGGCCGCCGGACGGGCGGACAGGCTAAACGCCTCGTGGAGCGCAGGTGAGACCGGACCCGTTCCGGCGCAGCGTGGTGAAGCAGGAACCCACCGAGACCCGCACGTGCGGGTGGCAGGAATTCCGGTCCATCAGGGCCGGGAGGACGTCAAGCCGCGTGAGGTGCAAGTCGGGGAACCGGCACGGGCGGGCAGCGGGTAGTCGGGCAGGGCGATGTCGCCGGCCTTGGCGAACTGGGCGGCCAGGACGGCGCGCAGCGGCCAGCGGCCCATCCAGCGCATCGAGGCGGCGCGCAGGCGGATCATCAGGGCGCTGTCGGGGGCGTAGCCGCCGACGCCGCCGGGCGGCAGCTCCTGGGCGCGGGTCACGTAGGGGCGCATCAGCTCCTCGTAGCGGGCGTAGGCGGTGGTGAAGTCGCCCGCCGCGGCGGCGAGTTCACCGGCCAGCAGGTAGGCGCCGACCAGGGCGAGGCTGGTGCCCAGGCCGGTGAGCGGGCTGGGGCTGTAGCCGGCGTCGCCGAGCAGGGCGACGCGGCCGCGGCTGTAGCGCTCCAGGTGGATCTGGCCGAAGGAGTCGAAGGCGAAGTCGTCGGCGGCGGCCATGCCCGCGACCAGGCGCTCCACCCGCCAGCCGGCGCCGGCGAAGCGGTCGGCGAGCAGGCGGCGCCTGGCGGCGTCGTCGCGACGGTCGAGGGCGAGCGGGCCGGAGCGGAAGGCCAGGGAGGCCTTGACCTCCCCGGGCAGCCGGCCGGGCCGGGCGGCGGCGACCAGCCCGCCGGGGGCGTTGTACATCAGGAACCAGCCGTCCAACTCGCCCTCCAGCGCCGGGTCGTGGACGGTGAACCAGCAGTGGTGGCCGCCGAGCGGGCGGTAGTGCCCCGACTCCGGGCCGAAGGCCAGGCGGCGCACCGCCGAGTGCAGCCCGTCGGCGCCGACGACCAGGTGGAAGCGGCGGGTGGGGGCGTTCTCGAAGTGGACGGTGACACCGTCGGCGTCCTCCGCCAGGGCGGTGACCGTGTCGTCGTACAGGTACTCGACGCCGTCGGTGGCCTGCCGGAGCAGGTCGGCGAGGTCGCCGCGCAGGATCTCCAGCTCGGAGACGATGCCCTCGCCCCCGAACAGCTCGACGGGCATCCGGGCGGTGTGCCGGCCGCGGGTGTCGACCAGGGCGATGCCGCGCTGCTCCACGCACAGCGCGCGGGCGCGCTCCATCAGGCCCATCCGCTCGATGACGGTGCGTCCGGCGCCGCGCAGGTCGACGGCCTGCCCGCCGGGGCGCGGGGCGGGGGCCCGCTCGACGACGGTGGGGTTGAAGCCGTGGCGGCGCAGCCAGTGGGCGAGGGCGGGGCCGGCGATGCCGGCGCCGGAGACGAGGATGTCGGTGTTCTCCATGCCCGCAACCGTACGCCGTACGCATCGTGCTCAACAAGCTTTGTTCTGCGGTTGTTTGGGGTTGGCGCACTAGTGCACTAGGGTGCTTCGGGGTCGGTCCGGGGGTGGTTGCCCGTCCCCGGAGGGGGGCTCGGCGCAGGCCGGTGGCCTGCGGTGGCGCCCGTGGGTGCACTAGTGCGCGCGAGGGCCGGGCCGACGGGGTCGGGGTCGGCTCGGGGACGGCTCAGGGTGGGGCGGGGTGGGGGCGCCGTTCGGAGCCCGGTTCAGGACTTCGGCGCCGTGCCCAGCAGGGTGTGCACCAGGTCCCCGCCCAGGGCCAGGCCGGCCGGGGACTCGTCGGAGAGGCCGTAGTCGCGGTACCACTCGGCCGGGGCCTCCGGGTGCGGGCCGCTGACCGCCACCCGGCCCGAGCCGTACGGGGCGATGGCGGCCGCGGCCCGGTCGTTGGTGTAGCGGGCCAGCACCTGGGCGCCCGGGCCCTCCAGGTCGAAGTACGGGCCGTCCTGGAAGTACATCCGCTGCGGCTGCCCGCGCCAGGAGACGTCGACCAGGTGGTCCTGCTCGTCGGTGACGGTGGCGCCCCCGGAGCTGATGTACTGCCCGGAGTCGCCCGGCAGGAGGCCGTAGCCGGGGTCGTGGCCGGCCAGGTAGCCGCCCATGCACAGCCCCAGGTAGTGCCCGCCGCCGCGCACGTAGGCGCGCACCAGCTCGGGGGAGAAGCCCGGGTCCTGCTGCAACAGGTGCCAGGCGGTGGACACCTCCTGCCCGTTGGTGCCGCCCGGCTGCACGTACAGCGCCGCGCCGGACAGCGCGTCCGGGCCGAAGCGGACCTCCTCCTCGGGCCCGATGTAGCGCACCGCGAAGCCGTCGTGTTCCAGCAGGTCGTGCGCCGCCTCCGGGCAGCCCTCGCAGGCCGCCGGGCCCCGGTAGACCAGCGCCAGCGGACGGCCCTGCGGATCCGGCGCGGCCCCGCCGCCCGCGTCCGCGCGCGGCGCCCGGCCGGCCCGGGCGGCGCCGTCCGGGCCGCCCCCGGAGGGAGCGGCCCCGCACGCCGACGCCGCCAGCACCACCGCCGCCAGCGCCAGCGCCGCCGCGCCCCGCCCAGCCCTCATGACCTGCACGCGTGCCGCCTCCCCGGGCCGTTGCCGTCCGCCGCCACGACGCTACGGCCCACGCCCCCCGGCCCGCACACCAGCCCCCCTGAACGGGCGAACAGGGGGACGGTGGTTGACCGGCCCCGGGGTGGAATCGGGGGAGGCCCGCGGTTGACGGCCCGCGGTTGACGGCCCGCGGTTGACGGCCCGGGGAGCTCGGGGGCGTTCGGGCGTCAGGAGGCCCCGGGACTCAGGAGGACGCGGCCGCCGCCGCGAGCGCCGGGGCCGGCGCCGGCCGGGCCGGCGGGAACCGCCGCAGCCGCACCAGCGCCAGCACCAGCAGCAGGGCCAGCGCCCCGGCCGCACAGGCCAGCGCGAACGCCGCGAGGTGCCCGTGCGCGCCGACCAGCGGCCCCACCCCCGTCACCGCCAGCCCCTGCCCCGCGATCAGCCCGCTGCCCAGCAGCGTCATCGCCTCCGCCATCCGGCCCGCCGGCGCGACCCGCTCCACCAGGCCGAACACCGCGATCAGCGCCGGCGCCACCGCGAACCCCACCGCCCCCACCGCCACCGCCGCACCCGCCACCCCGCCCACCGGCAGCAGCCCCAGCAGCAGCACCGCCTGCGCCGCCACCGCCGTGCGCAGCCGCGCGGTGAGGTCGAAACGCTCCGCGAACGAGGCCAGCAGGACCCCGGCCGCCGCGCTGCTCACCCCCATCGCCGACCAGACCAGGCCGCCGACGCCCGCGTCCCCCCGGGCCAGGTACTGCACGCCGGTGTTGGCGGCGCCGAACACCACGCCCTGCAGCACCGTCACGGCGATCAGCACCAGCAGCGGCCCGGACAGCACCCGCCCCGCCGCCGCCGTGCGCCCCGCCGCCGCGGGCGCCGCTGCCACCGCGGGCGCCGGCGCCGGGGCCGTCGGGTGCAGCGCGAACACCGTGCCGAACACCGCCATCAGCACCGCCGCGCACACCAGGCCCGCCGCCGGGTGCACCGCCCAGGCCAGCACCCCGACCAGGGCGGGGCCGGCCACGAAACTCGTCTCGTCCACCACCGCGTCGAAGGCCAGCGCCGGGCCGACCAGTTCGTGGCCGTCACGGCGCCCGCCCGCCAGCGCGATCCAGCGGGTCCGTGACAGCGGCCCGATCTGCGGCACGGTGAAACCCGCCAGCGCCGCGCACCCGGCCTGCACCGCCGGCGCCAGGCCGCCGACCGAGGCCACCACCAGGGCGGCCGTCAGCAGCGCGTTGGCCAGCGACGCCGCCAGGATCACCGGACGGTGGCCGCGCCGGTCGGCCAGCCGGCCCAGCAGCGGCCCGCCCACCGCCTGCCCGCCCCACAGCAGGCTCGCCACCACCCCGCCGCGGCCCACCCCGTCCAGCGCGGTCACCATCAGCAGCGTCCCGGTCGGGCACAGCGCGGCGGGCAGCCGGGCGAGGAAGGACACCAGGGGCAGCCGGGGCCCGGCGAGTCGGACGACGCCTTGCACGGCGGTGCGAGCGGACAAGGGGCGCCCTTCATCGGTGGTCGCGGCGGACGCCCCCCACTACACCGGACGGCGCGCGCGCCCGGCCATCGGCGGCGGCCACCAAGTGGCCCGCGCCGCGGACGGGTCGGAGCTGGACGTTCCTCCGAGTGCCGGGGCGGGCCCGTCCCCGGCGCGCCGCCCGGGGGCTCAGTCCTCCCGCAGCGCCCGCACCACCGCCGACAGGTCCCGGTCCGCGATCGACGGGTCCGCCAGCAGCGCCTGACGGGCCGCCGCCAGCAGCGGGCCGCCGCCCGCCAGGGCGAGGTCCTTGGCGGCCAGCCGCACCGGGAAGTCCGACTCCGCGCTGCGCGCCCGGGCCACCACCCCCGCGAGCGGCCCGGCCGCCAGCACCTCCAGCGCCTGCTCCTGCGGCACGCCCAACTCGCCCGCCACCGACAGCACTTCGTCCAGTACGGCGACCGAGGTGACGATCGCGCCCATCACCACCACCTTCAACGCCGCCCCCGCACCGGGGCCCCCGCAGCGCCGCACCCGGCCCAGGTGGGACAGCACCGGCTCGGCGCGCTCCAGGTCGGCGTCCTCGCCGCCCGCGTAGACGGTCAGCTCGCCGCGGGCGGCCGGGCCGACGCTGCCCAGCACCGGGGCGTCCACCAGGGCCACGCCGTCCGGCAGTCGCCCGCGCAGCCCGGCGAGGGCGCGCGGGCCGATCGAGGACATGTCGATCCACAGGGTGCCGGGGGCCAGCGCGGCGGTGAAGCGCCCGGCGACCTCGGCGGCGGCCTGCGGGTCGGAGAGCATCGTGACGACGATGCCGGCCCCGGCCACCGCCCCGGCCGGGTCGGCGGCCTCGGTCAGGCCGTCGGCGCGGCCGGGAGTGCGGTTCCACACCGTCAACGGGTAGCCGGCGGCGGCCAGGCGACGGGCCATCGGCAGCCCCATCCGGCCCAGGCCCAGAAAGGCGATCTTTTCCATGGCCCCCACGCTAGGCAGCCCCGAGCCAGGCGACAAACGAATGTCTCGCATGGTACTCATGCGCCATGGACATGGCTTGGCTGGACGTCTTCCGCATCGTCGCCCACCTGGGCTCCTTCACCGCCGCCGGCGAGCGCCTGGGCTTCACCCAGTCCGCGGTCTCCCGCCAGATCGCCACCCTGGAAGCCGAGTTGGGCGCCCCGCTGTTCGACCGCCTGGCCCGCGGGGTCCGGCTGACCGAACACGGCCGCGCCCTGCTCCCGCACGCCGAGGCCCTGCTGGAACGCCTCGACACCACCCGCCGCGACCTCGTCGCCCTCACCGAACTCGACGCCGGACGCCTGCGGGTGGGCGCCTTCGACAGCGCCAACGCCGAACTCGTCCCCGCCGCCCTCGCCGCCTTCCGCACCGCCCACCCGCAGGTCGAGACCACCCTCACCGAAGGCCTCAGCGCCCAGCTGCTGGAGCGCCTCGCCGACGCCACCATCGACCTCGCCGTGGTCGCCTCCTACGCCGAGGACCCCCAGGACGCCTACGACACCGACCGGTTCGAGCTGCACCCGCTGCTCGCCGACCCCGTCCTGGTCGCCCTCCCGCGCGGCCACCGCCTCGCCGGCCGGCGCCGCCTGCGGCTGGCCGAACTCGCCGAAGAACCCTGGATCGCCGCCCGCCGCGACCCCGGGTCCACCCTGCTCGCCGCCTGCCTGCGCAGCGGCTTCCAGCCCCGCATCGAGTACGCCGTCGGCGCCTGGGCCGCCAAACTCGGCCTGGTCGCCGCGGGGTTGGGCCCCACCCTCATCCCCGCCCTGGCCGCCCGCGCCGCCCGCCCCGACATCGCCCTGGTCCCCCTCCACCCCCAGGACACCCCCGTGCGGCACGTCTGCACCGCCACCCGCAAGGGGCAGCGGGTGCCGCCCGCGGTGGCCGGCTTCCTCGGCTCCCTGCGGGCGGCAGCCGACGCTCACCGGGGCTGACGCCCACCCGAGTTGACGCCCACCGGGGCTGACGCCCACCGGGGCTGGCGCCCAACGGGGCTGATGCTCACCGGAGTTGGCGCTCCGCCGCCTCCACCGTCTGGGCCAGCAGCACCGCGATCGTCATCGGTCCCACCCCGCCCGGCACCGGCGTGATCAGGGAGGCCCGGAGCCGGGCCGTCCCGAAGTCCACGTCGCCCACCGGGCCCGGGTGGTAGCCCGCGTCGACCACCACCGCGCCCGGCTTGACGTCCGCCCCCGCGATGAACCGCGGCCGCCCCACCGCCGCGACCAGCACGTCCGCCGCCCGCACCAGTGAGCGCAGATCGGTGGTGCGCGAGTGGCAGTACGTCACGGTGGCGTCCCGCCCGAGCAGCAGCAGGCCCGCCGGTCGGCCCAGGATGGCGCTGCGGCCCACCACGACCGCGTGCTTGCCCGCGAGGTCGACGCCGTACTCGTCCAGCAGCCGCACGATCCCGCCGGGCGTGCAGGAGACGAAGCCCGGCAGGCCGAAGCCCATCGCCGCGAAGGAGTGCGTGGTCACCCCGTCGACGTCCTTCTCCGGGGCGATCGCCTCGAACGCGGCGCGCTCGTCGATGTGCGGGCCCACCGGGTGCTGGACCAGGATGCCGTGCACCCGCGGGTCCGCGGACAACCCGCCGACCGCGTCGACCAGTTCGGCGGTGCTCACCGAGGCGGGCAGGGCCACGTGCCGCGAGGCGATGCCCGCCCGGGCGCAGGCGGCGCGCTTCATGCGCACGTACGTCACGGAGGCCGGGTCCTCGCCGACCAGGACGGTCGCCAGACAGGGCGCCGTCCCGGTGCGCCGGTGCAGCTCGGCGGCCGCGGCCGCGCTGGTCCCGGTGATCCGGCGCGCCGCACCGGTGCCGTCCATGAGGCGGGCCTGCTGGAGATCGGTCACAGGGGTGCTCCTGAGCTCGTACGAGTCGCCCAGGCGCACGGCATCGACGGATGTCAGGCCGCTCCCCGGTGGTACCCCACCCCAGCGCCAGTCACGGCCCGCCCCCAGGGTAACCGAGCGGGGTGGCCGGGTGGTGCGTTAACTCGGTTGAAGGGCGCGCTGGTTGCGGGCGATCATGCGGGGATGAGCGAGCGACCCGAGCGATGGACCCAGGCCACCGTCTACCCCGACATGTGGGCCGACCCGGCCGACGATCCGCGCAACAGTGAAGGCCCCGCCCCGGACGGCGAAGCCGCCACCCTCGAGGACTACCTGGCCAACTACCGCCTCACCCTGCGGATGAAGTGCGAGGGCCTGGACGCCGAGCAGCTCGCCCGGCGCTCGGTGCCGCCCTCGACCATGTCGCTGCTCGGCCTGGTGCGCCACCTGGCCGAGGTGGAACGCGACTGGCACAACTGGATCCGCGAGGGCGAGCCGCAGCCCAAGCTCTACGGCGCCCGCGACGCCGACTTCGACGGGGCGCTCCCCGACCCGGCCCTGGTCGAGGCCGCCTGGCGCGACCTGGAGCGCGAACAGGCCGCCCTGGACGCCGCGTTGGCCGCCCACCCGGACCTCGGCGAGCGCCTCGGCAAGCAGCGGCTCTCGGTCCGGGAGGTCCAGGTGCACCGCATCGAGGAGTACGCCCGCCACTGCGGCCACGCCGACCTGCTGCGCGAGTGCGTGGACGGCCGCGTGGGCCAGTGACGTGAGGGCCGCCGGGGCGGCCGCCGCCCCGGCCGCCCCGGCCACGCCGCCTCAGCAGGTGGCGTCGGCCGGCGGCAGCACGCCGGTGGACAGGTAGGCGTCCACGGCGTGCTGGGCGCAGGGGCTGTAGCCGTTGAGGAGGACGGTGTGGATGCGGCCGGGGACGGTCAGCAGCCGGGAGGCGGACAGCCGGGCGTGCAGGGCCAGGGCGCCGGCGTAGGGGGCGTGGGTGTCGCCGGTGGACTGGATCTGCAGGGCGGGCACCGCGTTGCGCACCTGGACGAACGGCTCCTGCGGGTCCGTCGGCCAACTCGCGCACGGCGTCGGCCCGTTGAACACCGGCCCGAAGACGGGCCGGGTGGCGCGGGAGCGTTCCACGGCGGCCGCGTACCACCCGGGCGAGCGCGGCATCGCCACGTCGTCGCACAGGTAGCCGATCGCGGCGGCGAGGTCGGCGCCGGCCTGCGGGTCGGGCAGCAGGACGGCCGTCAGCAGCGCGTGCAGGGTCGGGCTCGCCTGCACCGGCCTGCCGTCGGCGGCGTCCAGCAACTGGCGCAGCACGTCCGCGTAGTCGGCGTTGTCGCGGTCGTCGCCCTGGCAGACGGTGAGCAGGAACGGCAGCAGGGCGCCGTCGAGGTGGAACCCGTCGATGCCGATCGGCGCCGCCTCGGCGCGCCGGACCAGGCCCTGCACGGTGGCGCGCACCGCCGCCGCCGTCGCGCCCAGCCGGTACCGGCCGTCGCGGGGCGCGGCCCAGGTGGCGAAGTCGTCCAGCGCCCGCTCGTTGGCGGCCCCCATGTCCTGGAGCGTCCGGACCCCGTACCGGGCCGGGTCCGGCGCGCTGTCCAGCACCAGGCGGTCCACCCGGCCCGGGTACAGCTGCGCGTACACCGCGCCCAGCAGCGCGCCGTAGGACTGGCCGAAGAAGGAGGTGCGCTGCTCGCCCAGGGCGGATCGCAGCACGTCCAGGTCGCGCGCGGTGTTGCGGGTGGTCAGGTGCGGCAGCAGGTCCGGGTACTTGCCCAGGCAGGCGTCGGCGTCCGCCTTCGCCAGGCGCCAGCTCTCCCGGAAGCCGGCCGCGCCGCTGCCCGCGGAGCGCAGCCAAGTGCCGTGGTTCAGGCCGCAGTCGAGGCCGCCGCTGGCACCCACCCCGCGCGGGTCCATCCCGATCAGGTCGTAGGCGGCGGCCGTGGCCGGGGCCAGCCGGTCGCGCAGCTCGACCGGCAGGGCCAGTCCGCGGTTGCCGGGGCCGCCCGGGTTGGACAGCAGGATGCCGTGCCGCGCGGCGGGGTCGGCGGAGCGGATCCGGGAGACGGCGACGGGCAGGGTGCGGCCGTCGGGCGCGCGGTAGTCCAGCGGGACGGTGAGCGTGGCGCACTCGGCGCCGGCGGCGGCCAACTCCGGATCCTGGCAAGGGCCCCAGGTGAGGGCCTGGTGCTGGAAGCGTTCCAGCGGATCGGTGGCGGCGGCGGTGGCGGTGGCGGTGGCGGCCGGTGTGGCCGGTGCGGCGGCGGTGGCGGTGGGAACGGCGGCCGCGGACAGGGCCAGGGCGGCGGTGAGTACCAGGGCGGGCTTCATCATGACGCCCACCCTAAAGTCCCTGCGCCGTAGGGGTGTTGGCGGTCCGAGGACAGCCCCCGTGCCGTCGCGCGGGCGCACCTGCCGTATCCAATTGACCCATGGAAACGGTGCTCGATTGCCCCATGATCATGGGTCTTTCCGCTCCTAGGCTGGTCCCATGACGACGACGAAGAACACCGCCCCCGCCCCCACCGCCGCCCCCGCCACCGCCCCGGTCCTGGCCCGCCACAGTGAGGCCGAGACCTGCGCCGACCCGAGCGCCACCATGACCCTGCTCGCCGAGACGTCCCCCGGCGAGGGCGGCTTCACCGTCTACCGCTCCGCCTTCGCCCGGGGCGCGGTCGGGGCCCCGGCGCACTTCCACACCCGGGCGACGGAGCTGTTCTTCGTGATCAGCGGCTCGCTGCGGGTCCTGGTCGGCGAGGAGGTCACCGTCCTGAACGCGGGCGACTTCCTGGCCGTGCCCCCGCACACCCCGCACGCCTTCGCCGCCGCCCCGGGCTCCGAGGCCGACGTGCTGTTCGTTTTCGCCCCCGGCATGGACCGCTTCGACTACCTGCGCCTGCTGGGGACCGTCATGCGCGGCGAGACCGACCCGGGGGCGATCGCCGCCTCCGCCGAGCGCTTCGACAACCACTACGTGGACAGCCCCGCCTGGCGCGCCGCCCTGGCGGGCCAGGCCTGACCTGGTCCCTGAGCGCTCGGCCCCGGGGTGCCGGGGTCCTTCGACGGGCCGGGGCGGCCCGGGTGTGGAACGGTGGAAGGCCGGGGGATCAGGGGGCCGGTTGCGAGAGGAGTCGCCATGTCGTCGAAGCGCCGCCGCAAGAAGAAGGCCCGGGCCAAGCGCGGGGCCAACCACGGCCGCCGGCCCCAGTGCTGAACGGCTGAACGGCCGGGCCGTACGGCCCCGCGTCCGCACCTCGGACGCCGGGCCGTACGTTCGGTCACCCTGCGGAGTCATTGTGCGAAGTCACCCCGCGGAGTCGCCTGCGGAGTCAGCCCGCGCCGTCGAGCGCGGCCGCCTTGCGCAGCAGCACCGCCCGCTCGCGGGCGTTGCGGCACAGCCGGGCCGCGAGTTCCAGCTCCGCCCGGGCCTCGCCGGTGCGCCCCAGGCGGGTCAGCAGTTCGCCGCGCACGCCCGGCAGCAGGTGGGAGCCGGACAGGCGCCCGGAGACGGCCAGGTCGTCGACCAGGGCGAGCGCGGGCCCCGGCCCCTCGGCCATCGCGACGGCCACCGCCCGGTTGAGTTCGACCACCGGGGACGGCGCCACCCGGCCGAGCGCCTCGTAGAGCAGCACGATCCGTTCCCAGTCGGTGTCGGCCACGCCGGGCGCCGCCGCGTGGCAGGCCGCGATCGCCGCCTGGAGGCCGTACGGGCCCAGGCCCCGCCCGAGGGCGGCGGCCCGGCCCAGGGCCGCCAGGCCGCGGCGGATCGCCGAGTGGTCCCAGCGGCGCCGGTCCTGGTCCTCCAGGAGCACCGCCTCCCCGTCCGGGCCGGTGCGGGCCGGGAAGCGCGAGGCGGTGAGCTCGAACAGGGCGAGCTGCCCGTGCACCTTGGGTTCGTCGGGCAGCAGGGCGGCCAGCGTCCGGGCCAGCCGCAGCGCCTCGTAGGCGAGGTCGGGGCGCAGCAGGTCGGTGCCGGCGGTCGCCGTCGAGCCCTCGGTGAAGACCACGTACAGGACGCTCAGGACGGCGCCCAGGCGCTCACGCCGCTCCCGCCGCGGCGGCAGCTCGAAGGGGATGTGCGCGGCGGCGATGGTCTTCTTGGCGCGGGTGATCCGGGCCTGCACGGTGGGCACCGGCACCAGGAACGCCCGGGCGATCTCCTCGCTGGACAGGCCGCCGACCACCCGCAGGGTGAGCGCCACCCGGGCCTCGGGGGAGAGCACCGGGTGGCAGGCGGTGAACATCAGGGCGAGGACGTCGTCGTCGACCCGGTCCGGGTCGAACGGCAGCTCCGGCGCCGGTTCGGGCCCGGTCGCCGAGCCGGTGCTGAACTGGCCCTCGGCCAGGCCGCCGGCGAGCGCGGTGTAGCGCTCGTCCAGGGCCGAGGCGCGGCGGAAGGCGTCGATGGCCCGGCGCCGGGCGCAGGCCAGCAGCCAGCCCACCGGGTTGGCCGGGGCGCCGTCGCGGGCCCAGGAGAACAGGGCCTCGGCCAGCGCCTCCTGGGCGACGTCCTCGGCCAGTGCGAAGTCCCCGGTGTAGCGGGCCAGCGCGCCCACGATCCGGGCGGACTCGATCCGCCACACGGCCTCGACGGCCCGCCGGGCGTCCTCGGTGCCCGGCGGGCCGTCGGTGGCTGCGGGCATCAGAGCTGGCCGGTCCGCTCGCGCCAGGCCCGCTCCTTGACGATCCACTCGTTGTCCTGCGGGAACTCCTCGATGCCCGGCACCCGGCGCACCTCGCACTTGGAACCGGGGAGGGCCGGAAGCCGCTTGGCCCACTCCACGGCCTCCTCCTTCGAGGCCACGTCGATCAGGTAGAAGCCGCCGAACAGCTCCTTCGTCTCCCCGTACGGGCCGTCGGTGACCACCGGCGCCTCCCCGTCGAAGTCGACCACCACGCCCTGCGACGGGTCGTCCAGCCCCTCAGCGGCCACCAGCACGCCGGCCCGGATCAGCTCCTCGTTGAAGCGCCCCACGGTCTCCAGCATCTCCTCGAAGGGCGTCTCCATCATCTTGGCCATGGACTCGTCCGTGCCCCGCATGATCAGCATGTACTTCGCCATCACAAACCTCCTTCGACGGGGGCCGCCTTTCCGACCCCTTCCAACCCAAGGTCGAACGGCGCCCCCGTGGATCGACACGCTCGACGAAGACGGACGATATTCCCTCCCGCCGACAGCCCCGGGCCGCCCCGCCGGGCCCGGAAACACCCCGCCGGGCCCGGGAACACCCACCCCACCCGGGGAAAGAGCCAAAGGGGTGGGCTCACCTTCCCCTCCGATGCCGTTCCGTACGACCGCCCGGGGTCAGCCCTCGGCCGGGGCGTGGTGCAGGGCGGCGCCGAGGGCGGTGGCGGAGGCGGCGATGCGTTGGAGTTCGGCGAGGTGGGCGGCCAGGGCGTGGCGGCCCTCGGGGGTCAGGCGCAGCCAGGTGCGGGGGCGCTTGCCGACGTAGCCGCGGCGCAGCTTGACGTAGGAGGCGGCCTCCAGGGTGGCGGCCACCTTGCTCAGCGCCGACTCCGAGACCCCGCAGCCCTCCCGTACGGCGCGGAACTCCGCCTCGGCGCAGCCGGACAGGAAGGCGACCACGGCGAGCCGGGTGGGCTGGTGGATCAGCTCGTCGAAGGCCGGAGCGGGCGGCGGGTCGGTGCTCACTCGGCGCCCGTCCCGGCCGTCCGGGCCGTCCGGGCCGCCCGCTTGCGGCGCAGCAGCAGGAAGTGGGTCAGGCCGCCGGTGAGGCCGAGGGTGAGCAGGAACCCGGGCAGGCCGAACGGCAGGGCCAGCGCCCCGGCCGCGACCAGCGGCAGCAGCTGGAGCGCCGCGCCCGGGTACGACAGGGTGGGGACGATGCCCGGCCGGTGCTCGACCCGGTGGCTGACCACCACGTGGCCGACCAGCAGCAGCGCCGCGGCCAGCTGCACGAGTGCGGTGGCGAGCCACAGCCGCTCCGGCAGCAGGACCGAGACGCCGATCCCGGCGAACCCCGCCCCGAACAGGCCCGCGGCCGTGGCCGGGTACCAGGCGGGCAGCGGATTGGGCCGCCGGGCCGCCGCCCGGGCCCGGTGCGCGGTGCGCAAGGACGCGAGGGCGTCCTCGGGGGCGATGTCGTGAACGCTCAACTGATGCTCCAACTCCCCGTTCCCGAAAGGCTTCTGACAGCACCGGAGATCCTGGCATTTACTTTCCCACCGGGCAAGTACTAGCGTGTCGGGCATGTGCAAGGGGGAGGCAAAGACATGACCGTGCCGACGACGCCGCAGAAGAGCGCGGCCGACCGGTCCGGAGACGAACGGCCCGGGGGAGAACCGGCGATCCTCGCGTCCGGACTGCGGATGCGCTACGGCAGCCGGGACGTCCTGGACGGCCTCGACCTCAGGGTGGAACGCTCCGAACTCTTCGCCCTGCTCGGCCCCAACGGCGCCGGCAAGAGCACCACCATCGAGATCCTGGAGGGCTACCGCCGCCGCTCCGCCGGCCAGGTCACCGTCCTCGGACAGGACCCGGCCCGCGACGACCCCGCCTGGCGCGCCCGGATCGGGATCGTCCTGCAGTCCAGCCGCGACCACGGCCGCTGGCGCGTCGGCGAACTGCTCGGCCACCTGGCCCGCTACTACCCCGACCCCTACGCGCCCGCCGAACTACTGGCCCGGGTCGGCCTCACCGACCAGGCCGATCGCACCGCCGCCACTCTCTCCGGCGGACAGCGCCGCCGCCTGGACGTGGCCCTCGGCCTGGTCGGGCGCCCCGACCTGCTCTTCCTCGACGAACCCACCGCCGGCTTCGACCCCGAGGCCCGCCGCGACTTCCACGCCCTGCTGCGCGAACTGCGCGACGAACGCGCCACCACCATCCTGCTCACCACCCACGACCTCACCGAGGCCCAGCAACTGGCCGACCGGATCGGCATCCTGCAAGCCGGCCGCCTCACCGCCTGCGGCACCCTGGCCGAACTCGCCGAAGCCGCCCGGGCCGAGTCCGAGGTGCGCTGGAGCGACCCCGACGGCACCCCGCGCAGCCTGCGCACCGCCGACCCCTCCCAGGCGGTGTGGGACCTGCACCAGCGGTTCGGCGGACCGATCCCCGACCTGGAAGTGCGCCGCCCCAGCCTGGAGGACACCTACCTCGGCATGGTCGGCGACGCCCCCTCGAGCGACCCGGCGGAGGCCGCGTGAACCCCGTGAACCCCTACGTCCTCGGCCTGCGCCGCGGCGCCGTCGAACTGCGCCAACTCCTGCGCAGCCGCAAGGACTTCTACTCCTACCTGACCACCCCGCTGGTCTTCCTCGCCATCTCCTACTGGCGCTCCGGTTCCGGTGGCACTGGCTCCGGAGACAGCCTGACCCAGCTCAGCCTGGCCGGCGGCATCGCCTCCACCGTCTTCATGTTCGGCCTCATGACCGTCCCCCAGTTCCTCTCCGGCGACCGGGAGGACGGCACCCTGCTGCGCCTGCGCGGCGTCCCCGGCGCGATGCCCGCCTACCTGGTGGCCAAGGCGCTCTTCGTCCTGGTGACCATGGGCGCCTCCATCCTCCTGCTGCTGGTCGGCGGCGCCCTGCTGCTGCACGCCGACCTGCCCGCCACCCCCGGACAGTGGCTCACCCTGGCCCTCACCCTGCTGCTGGGCACCGCCGCCGTCGTCCCGATGGGCGCCGCCATCGGCGCCCTGCTGCCCCCGGCCCGCGAGGCCCTCGCGCTGTACATGATGCCCATGCTCGGGCTGATGTTCATCTCCGGCGCCTTCGCCCCGCTGCGCAACCTGCCCACCGCCCTCCAGGCCGTCGGCTCGCTCTTCCCGCTGCGCTGGATCGCCCAGGGCGTGCGCTCCGCCCTGCTGCCCGACAGCGCCAAGGCCCTTGAGGTGTCCGGCAGTTGGCAGCACCTGCCGATCGCCGGCGTGCTGCTGTGCTGGGCGGTGGCGGGCTTCCTGCTGGCCCCCGGCCTGCTGCGCCGGATGGCCCGCAAGGAGTCCGGCTCCGTCCTGTCCGAACGCGAGCGCAAGCGCCTGGCCAAGAGCGCCTACTGACCCCGAATGAAGGAAGAAAGAGGTACCACCATGCTCGTCCCCCTCCCCGGCCCCTCGCAGCCGGCCGGCCTCGACCCGCTCAAGGCCGCCCTGCGCGCCGCCCTGGACACCGCCGACCAGGTCGAACAGCCGGGCCTGCGCCGGGCCCTGCGGATCGTCGAGGACTTCGTCCCGGCCGCCGCCCCCACCCCGGTGGACTGGGCCCGCAACGTCCTGGCCCACGCCGGGATCGACCCCCGCACGGCCGAGGTCAAGGCCGTCCGGGAACTGCGCCGCGCGCACCCCGGCCTCAGCCTCCGGGACGCCGTCGCGCTGGTGCGGCTGGTCGTCGGGCACTCCTGAGGGCCGCTGGGGGTCTGAGGGCCGCTGGGGGTCGCGCCACTACGGCTGCGGCGCGAGGTACCCGGCCACGAAGGCGTCCAGGTCGGCCAGGGCCGCGGCCAGGTCGGCGCGGGAGAGCTGCTTGGCGGCGGCCCCGGTGGCCAGCAGGTGGCCCAGCGCGGCCCGGCAGGTGGCGACGGGCGCGGCGGACGCCGGAAGGGCGCAGCTGACCTCCTGGGCGGGCCCGCCGGGCGACTGGAAGGTGACCAGGGCGACCGTACGGTTCGGCCCGCCGGCGGCCGGCAGGTTGGGCTCGCGGGTGTCCGCCGGGACGCCGACGGCCGCCAGCAGCAGGCCCGGGGCCCGGGTGGGGAGCGGGTGAACCCGGGTCGCGGGCGAGCGCTGCGGGGCGTTGCAGGCGGCGGGCGCCGCCCCCGCCGCGGGGAGCAGCCCGCAGGCCAGGTCGATCTCGGTCTGCGCGCCGCCGCTGACGAAGACGGCCTGCACGACCGCGTCGAAGCGGGTGCTCGCCGGGTCGGCGGCCGGGGCGCCGGGGTGGACGTAGGCCTGCTGGCCGCCGTCCCCGGCGAAGAACACCGCGTCGCAGGTCCAGCCCGCGGGCGCCACCAGGAAGTGCACCTCGCCGGGGTAGCGGGCGCCGTACACCGCTGCCGTCGCCGGCACGTCCACCCCGTCCGGCGCCGGCACCGAGGCCGGTACGGCCCCCGGTGGCGGCCCCGGCGCACCGGCCCGCACCGGACAGGACCGCACCGGCGTGCTCCCGGCGGCGGAGGCCACCCCCGCCCCGGGGACGAACGCCGCGCCCGCGGCCAGCAGCACCGCCAACCCCAGCACCCTCAGCCGACGCCCACCGGATGCGCCACCCACACCCCACCTCCAGCCGCACAGCGGAGACCCCGGGACACGACGGACCGGCCGCCGCACTCCTCCCACCACCCTAGAACCGCCCCCCGGCCCCCCGCGCGCCCGGCCCCCCGCGCGCCCGGACCGGCGCGCTGGGCGGGGCGGTCCTGCCGGGGACGTTGTCGGTGCGTACCCCTACCGTGGGCGCATGATCGATTCCCAGCTGCTCCGCGACCTGCGCCGACGCTTCCCCGACCGCAGTGCCGAAGGCCGTACGGCGCCACTGCTGCCGGGGCGTCAGGTGGTGCCGTCGCTGTGGGTGAGCGACGGGCCCGCGCCGGAGGGCACGTGGGAGCGGCTGCGCCGGGAGCACGCGGAGTCGGGGCTGTGGCCGCTGCTGCTGGCGCCCGGCAGCGACGCCACGCAGTTGGAGGCGTCGGACCTGGGGCTCGAACCCGGCGAACCCGGCGAACCCGGCGGGCCGGGGGAGTTCCGGCCGGACCGGTACGAGGTGGCGGCCCTGATGCGTGGGTGGTGGGAGAAGTCGGTGCTGTGGTGCCCCAGCGGGGACCCGCAGGACCGGGCCGACCTGCTGGAGACGCTGGCCCCCTTCGGTGACGCCTGGCCCGGCCTCGCCCCCGCCCCGGCGCCGCGGCGCGACCCGCAGGAGTGCGCCGACCGCCTGGCCCGCCAACTGCTGCGCGCCCGCCCCTCGCTGCGGATCGGCCTGGTCCGCGCGGACGACGGCGCCCACGCGCTGGCCGCCTGCGGCTGGAACGGCACCAACGGCCACGGCGACACCGGAGAGATCGCCGCCGTGCTGCACAGCTGGCAGCACCGCTTTGGCGCCCGCCTCGTCGGAGTGGGCGCCGCCTCACTGGAGTTGAGCGTCGCGGCGCCGCCGAGGAGCCGGGAGGAGGCGCTGCTGGTGGCGGCCGAGCACGCCGCGTTCTGCCCGGACAACCTCTTCCAGGCCGAGGAGGGCCTGGCCGGCTACGCCGAGGAGCTGGTCGACGCCGTCCACTGGGGCTTCTGGTGGGACTGACGCACGGGCCGGTGCCGTGGCCGAGTGGCTGGTGGGGTCTCCATTCGGACGTTTATGTCAGATTGACGATAACTGGTGCGCCGGGCTAGCGTGCCGGGCATGCGAGTGATCCTGACGCGCGACAGCGTGCACCCGGAAGACCCAACCCACCACTGGGACTTCACCGTCGACGGCGCGAGCACCTTGGGTGAACTCGTCGACGAGGCCGCCGGCTACCCGTACCAGATGGACGGCTCCAGCTGGTCGATAGCCCCCCGGGACGCCCCGGCGAACGAGACTCCGATCGCCACGGTGTCCATGCACTGGGCGGCGCCGCGCTTCACGAACGAGGCGGACCGGCGGCTGCGCCTGGACTCGATGGCCACCGCTCCGGGTGAGCTCAGGCTGCACTTCCGGTGGCACCCGGGAACCGTCCCGGTGGAGGAGTCCGAGCCCGTCCCGGCGGAGGAAAGCGAGCCCGTCCCGGTGGAGGGGTCCGGGCCCGGCCTGCTCGCCATGGTCCCGTTCCTGCTCGTGTGGCTGCTGTTCGAAATGCTCGGGTGGGGCTGGGGCCGGTGACGGGAGAGGGGTTGACGGTGGGGTGCTAACGCTTCTGGGCCCGGTACCGCTTGAGGAGAGCGGTGAGCCTCTCCGGGGCGGCCCCGCCGTTCAGTTCGGCGGTGAGGTCGTCGGGGCAGAGCTCGTAGAGGTCGCCCCACCACCGGCGCCCCCGGTTGTCCCAGATGCGGTATCCACCGGGTACGCCCCTGGCCACGTAGCGACGCCTACTCACGAAGCCCCCGCCGGGAGCGAAGCCTACGCCCGTCGCCCACTTCCCCTCCCTCGCTCTCCACGGACGGCAGGCTACGGCAGGGCCGTCGTGGCGCGGGCGCGTTCGGCGCGGGCGCGGGTGCGGACCTCGGCGACGGCCGGGCAGGTGGCGTAGACCCGGGCCAGGTGGGCGAGGTGGTCGGCCTCCCCGTCCATGGTGTCCGTCGTGGCCGTGGCCGTGGCCGTGGCCGTGGTCGTGGCGGCTGCGGTGGTCTCCGGTGCGGTGGTCTCCGGTGCGGCGGCGGGCCCGGGCAGGGTGCCGGCCGCGGCCAGTTCCAGGGCGGCGGCCAGCGACGCGGCCTCGGCGGTGGCGGCGGCGTGGTCGGAGGGCGGCGGGAATCGGCGGGTGGCGCGGTCGAGCCACTGCGCGGCGCGCGGGTCCAGGTGCTGGCGCAGGATCAGGCGGGCGTCATGGATCTCGATGATCCGCCGGTAGAGCGCGAACCGGGGGTCGCGCGGGGGCAGCGGCAGCCGGCGGGCCGGGTCCAGGGCGATCTCCGGCAGCACGGTGTGCAGGTCGCGCCAGAGCGGGGTGAGCGCCCGGTAGCGGCGGTGGGCGCGCAGCCAGCCGCGCACCGCCCCGGTCGCCGCGGGCCACAGGGTGCTGCCCAGGCCGGCCGCGATCAGCGCCGCGCACAGCCCGCCCAGCACCGCGCACAGGAGGTCCTCGGGGCCGTCCTGGCTGCCGGTGACGGCCGCGCGCAGCACGTCGTCCATGCTCCAGGCGTTCCACAGCAGCCCGGCCACCAGCCCGCCGGCCAGCAGCCGCAGCCCGGTGCCCAGCCGCCCGGGGCCGGCCGCGCGGGCACGCCGGGCCAGCTCGCGCAGCAGCACCGTCAGGCACACCGCGGTGTGCAGCATGCCGACGGCGGTGTACCCGGCCAGCGCCAGCCGGGCGGACAGCTCGGGGCCGACGGTCAGGTCCTCGCCCGCCAGGCCCGGCGCGGCGGCGGTGATCAGCGCCAGCCGCAGCCCCAGCACCCCGGCCAGCAGGGCCAGTCCGCCCCGCACCTCCCGCCGTACGGGCTCGGCGGCGGCTGTACCGGCGGCGGCGTCGGCACCGGCCGTGCTCGCGACATCGGCCGTGCTCGCGGCATCGGCCGCCCGCAGCGCCGGCACGAGCAGCCGCATCGCCGCGGCCGCGCCGTCGCGCAGCCCGTCGCCCAGCACGATCACCAGCACCGCCAGCACCGGAACCCCCGTGCCCTGCACCGCCCGTACGGTCGGCGGGGCGAGCACCAGCAGGGCGGTGCCGAGCAGGGCCGTGCCGTAGCAGGTGAAACGGGCGGCGGCGCGGGAGTCGATCCGGCTGCGGGAGAAGTGGGCGGAGCTGAGGACGAAGAACAACCCGACGGGGTAGAGGGCGAGTTCGCTCACGGCCGACGCCCCTGGGGCCGGTGGTCCTGCGGTGTGTCGTCGTTCGGCCCGTCAGTCCCCGGCCCGCCGTCGGACTCCCGGGCGGGTTCGGCTTCCCGGGCGGGGCCGCCGTGCCGCCTGGCGGCCAGCAGGACGCCCAGCGCGTCCAGCGACCCGCCCGCCGGCGCCGGCCCGGCCCCCGACTGGTCGGCGGCGTCGGCCCGTTCCGCCCGGCTCAGGATCAGCGAGGCCAGCAGCTCCGCCTCCCGCTCCTGCGGCTCGTCGTAACTGGTGCGCCCCAGCACCCGCTGCACCAGCGCGGGGGAGAGGTTGGGCAGCAGCGCGGCGGCCGGGGCCAGCGGCGCGGAACCGGCGTGGTCGAGCAGCAGGTGCGCGATCTCGTGCACCAGGATGTGCCGCTGGTGCAGCACGCCGGTGTCCGCCGCGTACAGGATGTAGTCCGCCTCCAGGGTGGAGACCAGCAGCCCGCAGGGGGCGTGCGGCCGGGCGGGCACCGGCAGCAGCTCGATCGGCCGCCCGCGCCGCACCGCCAGCTGCTCCAGCAGCACCACCGGGTCGAACGGGCGCGGCAGCTCCAGCTGTTCGGCCATCCGGCGACAGCGCCGCAGCGTGGACCGGTAGCCCCGGCCGCCCCACAAGTCACCCCACAACCCGAGCTCCCCTCACCGCTCCACCCCTACGGTTCCTCCGTCGGCGCCTCCGCACGGGCGTCCGACGCTCCTGCGCCCGCCCCGCGGCCTGCCCGCCCCGTGCTCCGACGGCCCTGCGGGGTTGCGCGGCCCGCGCTCAGGGCGAGGGGCGTTTGCGCGCCGCGTCCCGGCGGGCGATCACGTCGACCAGCTCACTGACGGTGTCCAGGCCCTCCGGGGACAGGCCCACCGCCCGCAGCGCCAGGCTGCGCACGCCCGCGTCGCGCAGCGCGCCGAGCAGGGCCAGCTCCTTGGCGATCTCGGCGCCCTGCTGCTCGTCGAAGAAGTAGGCGGGCGGGACCTGGAAGAACTGGGCCAGCGCCTCCAGGTGGCGCTTGGTCGGGTTGTCCCGGCGCCCGGTGCGCAGCTGCCACAGGTAGGTGGTGGAGAAGGACTCCCCGGTCGCCTCGCGGCAGGCCCGGGCCACCTCCTCGTTGGTGTACTGCTCGCGGTCGGGGCGGCGCACGGTGTGGAACAGGGCCTCGATCCGGACCGACAGCCCGCCGGCCTCCGTGCTCGCGGGGCCGTCCGTCTCCGTGCCGGCGCCCGCGTCCGTGCCTGCGTCCGTGCCTGCGTCCGTGCCCGCGTCCGGGTCCGGGTCCGGGTCCGTGCCCGCATTCGTTCCCGCGTCCGCTCCCGTGTCCGCGTTCCCGGTGCCGTCCTGGGCGGGCTCCGGTGGAGCGCCCTCCGGTCCCGCCTGAACGCCGTCCCCCGTCGACTCCGTCATGCCCCACCTTTCTCACGCCCGGGCCCTCCGGCCGCGACCTCGGCGGACGGACAGGGCCGGCCAGGTCACGATAGCCGAACGGCATCAGCTGGCATGGATCAGAAGATACCCGCAGTCAACGCCAGTTGACCCGCGTAGCGTCGGCTGACATCCTGGACGAACAGGCCCACAGGCGCCGCCGACCAGCGCTGACGAATCCTCACATCAGCACGTACCGGCGGCACTTGACGTCTTCACCGGACCGCCCGACCGACCTCGGCGCCCCGTCCGGGAAGGGCCGACTCCCGCGAGACCGCACGGCGTCGACACACCGGACCCGGGCACCCGCACCACGCCCACCCCGCCCCGACGTGCCGCAGCCCGCCGTGCCGCACCGCCGTACCGCCGCCCGGCGGGGACAGCCCGACCGGCCCGACCCCCGACGGCACGACGCGAGAAGGGGGCACCCGTGGACACCACGCCGCGCGGGCAGACCGCACCGCCAGCACAGTCACTACCGCAGCCGCAGGCACAGGCACTACCGCAGGCACAGCCGCAGCCGCAGCCGCAGCCGCAGTCACAGGCACTGCCGCGGCCGCGACTTCGACCGCAGACCGTCCGACTGGCCTTCCTGTGGCGGGCCGCCGGAGCACCCGTCGGCTGCGTCCTCGCCCTCGCCATGGGCATCGTCCTCGCCCGGACCGGCGTCGCCGCCCGCCTCGGCGCCGTCCCCGCCCTGCTGCTCTCCGGCACCGCCGTCCTCGGCGTCGCCCTGCCCGTCCCCTACGGCTTCTGGCTGCGCGCCGACACCGAAGGCCTCACCCTGGTACGGGCCTTCCTCCCGCGCCACTACCGCTGGCAGGACATCGTCGCCCTCACCATGGAGACCGACGAGGACCCCGACTCCGGCGCCGCCCGGCTCGTCCTCCTGCTGCGCCTGGTCCCCGCCCGGACCGTCCGGACCGCCCGCACGGCCCGGACGGCCACCGCTTCCTCGAGCGCCGCCGCCGTGACCGCCGCCTCCCGGGCGGACCGCGTCCACGGCCCCGTCCTCGGCGTCCTCGGCACCACCCCCGACGGACTGCCGCGCGGCACCGAACCCCGCCACCTGGCCCAGCTGTTCGACCTGCTGCGCCGCCACGGCGTCCCGCTGGAGGACCCGCGCTACGCCGACCTCGTCCTCACCGCCCACGGCTACCCCCCGCTCGCCCACACCGCCCACACCGCCCACAGCACCTGCGGTGCCCACGCCGCCCCGCCGACACGCCCGGCAGCCGTCCGGTCACCCTCCGTTTGATCCTCTGCACGCCCCGCATCCGTTGACCCCGACGGAGGCGTGTCGCCGACGGCGCGCCGCGAGGGCGGGAGGCGAACGTGCTCAGGTTCCACGGCGCTTGGCGCATCACCGTGGTCGGCTGCAACGCCGACTTCGCCCAACGGGCGGTCGTCCGCGGCCCGTACGGCACCCGGGTGCTGCCCGGGCGCCCCGGCGCCGTCCTGGAGGTGGACGGGGAGCACTGGACCCTCACCCTCGAACACCGCCCGCGCGGCCGCGACTGGCAACCCAACCTGCGCACCACCCCCGGACCGCTCACCGAACGCGACGGCGTGCGCAGCCGGCTGCTCACCAGCAACGACCGGCACTGGCCGGGCAAACCGCGGGACTACGTCAACGTCGTGCTGCGCCTGGACCAGCCGACGGTCCCGGCTGCGGCCGAGCCCCCGGCCTGCCCGGTCGCGCCCCACCCGGCCCCGGCCCCGCTGCCGACGGCCCTGCGGGCGGTCCCCTAAAGTCCCAGGTGAGCACCGTCGCGCCACCCGAGGAGAGCCAGCATGCCGACCGAACCCGCCCCCGCTCCCACCCCCAGTACCCCGGCCCGCGCCCGGCTGGGCCTGGGCACCGCGGCGGTCGGCCGGCCCGGCTACATCACCCTCGGGCGCGCGGCCGACCTGCCCGCCGAACGCACCGTCGAGGCCCTGCGCGAGCGCACCCACACCCTCCTCGACGCCGCCTACGCCGCCGGGGTGCGCTACTTCGACACCGCCCGCTCCTACGGCCGCGCCGAGGAGTTCCTCGCCCAGTGGCTCACCGAACACCCCGAGGCCGCCGCCGAGGTGACGGTCGGCAGCAAGTGGGGCTACACCTACACGGCCGACTGGCGCACCACCGGCGTCACCGCCCACGAGGTCAAGGAGCACTCCACGGCGGTGTACGACCGGCAGATCCGCGAGACCCGCGCCCTGCTCGGCCCCCGCCTGGACGTCTACCTGGTCCACTCGGTCACCACCGACAGCCCCGCCCTCACCGACCCCGCCCTGCACCGGCGCCTGGCCGCCCTCGCCGCCGAGGGCGTCCGGGTCGGCCTGTCCACCAGCGGCCCCGCCCAGGCCGAGGCCATCCGCCGGGCCCTGGCCGTCACCGTCGACGGCCGGCCGCTGTTCAGCGCCGTCCAGGCCACCTGGAACCTGCTGGAGACCTCCGCCGCCCCCGCCCTCGCCGAAGCCCACCGGGCCGGCTGGCTGGTCGTGGTCAAGGAGGGCATGGCCAACGGCCGCCTGGCCGGCCGCAACGCCACCGGGGACGACACCGCCGCCCTGCGCGCCCTCGCCACCCGCACCGCCACCACCCCCGACGCCCTCGCCCTGGCGGCCGCCGCCGCCCAGCCCTGGGCCGACGTCGTCCTGTCCGGCGCCGCCACCCCCGCCCAACTCGCCTCCAACCTCGCCGCCGCCCACCTCACCCCCACCCCGGACGACCTCGCCACCCTCGCCACCATGCCCGAACCCGCCGAGGCCTACTGGCACACCCGCTCCTCCCTGCCCTGGACCTGACGACCCTGGACCTGACGGCCGGCCCGTCTGCCGGCGGTGGGCCGCCCCGCACCGAAAACCGCTCGCCCAGGCCCCGGCCCGTCCGGAACACTCGGTGCGTGCGCGTGAACTTCGACGGGGTCACCCCGGTGCCGCGGATGCTGCTGCTCAGCGAGTTCGTGCTCCGCTCCGACCTCCAGCTCAAGCCGGCCGAACCGCTGTTCGTCGCGGCGGGCGACCGGCTCTCCTACGACCGTTCCGAGGTCGTGGTGACCCGCCCGTCCGGCGAGCGGCTCCGGTACCCGATCGGCGACAGCCACTGGATCTGCCACCGCTGAGCCCGTCCCGTCCGGTCCGGTCCGGTCCGGGCTAGTGCGGATGATCTTCGCCGAGTAGGGTGAACCCCCGGCAGCGGGCGGCCGTTCGCACACCACCCCGGTGGCTGCGCCCCGCCCCGCCCCGCCGACACCGCCGCAGCCCCGGAAAGGCAGTCGTAGCCCAGATGCAGCCGACGTTCGTCCTGGTCCACGGAGCGTTCGCCAACTCCTTCTCCTTCGCCCCGCTCCAGGCCGAACTCGGCCTCCTCGGGCACCGCTCGGTCGCCGTCGACCTCCCCGGACACGGCTTCGCCGCGACCTACCCGCGCGCCTACCAGGCGCCGCAGGACCTCACCGAACTCGCCGCGACGCCCGGCGTCATCAAGGGCGTCACGCTCGCCGACAACGCCGCGCACCTCATCGCGGTCCTGGAGCGGGCCAAGCGCAACGGCCCCGTCGTCCTGGTCTCGCACAGCCGCGGCGGCCTGACGGCCACCGTCGCCGCCAACCGGCGGCCCGACCTGATCGACCACCTCGTCTACGTCTCCTCCTGGTGCCCCGTCGACCTCGACGTCAGCGCCTACTACGCGGAGCCCGAGATGGCCGCGGTCGACCCCGCCGCGCTGGCCGCCGCGCTGGTCGGCAACCCCGCCGAACTCGGGCTGCTGCGCTCCAACTTCCGCACCGCCGACCCCGCCGCCCTCGCGGCCTTCAAGGCGGCCCTGTTCGCCGACGGGACGGACGAGGAGTTCCTGGTCCTCCTCAACACCCTCCAGCCCGACGAGAACCTCGACGCCGGCACCGCCGACGACCGGGCCGGCGCCGACACCTGGGGCCGGATCCCCAGGACGTACGTCCGCCTGACCGAGGACGCCAGCATCCCGCTCGCCATGCAGGACCGGATGATCCGCGAGGCCGACGCCCTGACGCCCGGGAACCCCTACGCCGTCCGCACCCTCACCGGCAGCCACCTCAAGTGGCTGGCCACCCCGGAACCGGCCGCCCAGGTCCTGGCCGAGGTCGCCGCCCACCTGCCCACCGGATCCTGACCGGAACCGGTTGACGACGGGCGGAACGGGAAGTCGACGGGGCCGACTTCCCGTGCGCCCACCGGGAGCGGTGCAGAAGTCGCGGCCCCGGGACCTGGCGTGTTGGGACCTCGGGGGTGACCCCGACCCCGTACGCCCGCCGATTCCTCATCCGGCAGCCGTAGCCACCGTCATCGGAACGTCCCTAATGCTGTGGCCGACGGGATCGGCCTGGCCGCTCCGGACCCTCGAACCTCCGCGAGTTCATGGAAACTGAAGGGTTCTCAGGAGGAACCCGAGGGTCCGTCCTCGTGCTTCTCGGGGACGCACCCTCGGGTTCGGTGCTGACTCGCGGTGTTGCTGGTGGTCGGCTCTCTGCCCCAAGCGAGTTCTTCCGTCACCTCGTCGAGGACCCGCCCGCCGGACGAATAGATCCAGGCCCTGAAAGGCGGTCCATGCGCCAGGATGGCCGGATGACCTGGTACCTCGCGATCCGCTCGGACTCCCGTTACGGCGAGAGCATCCCCACTTCCGCTCTGACCGAGTACCTGGACTCCATACCCGAGCTTTGCCGGACCGACTTGTCCGGCTATACGGCGGAGGGCGGGCTGCTCGGCTGGGTCCATCTGGTCATCGCCTCCTGCGGTCCGACCGGTAGCTACGCCACTCATCCGAGCCGGCTTCCGCAGGACATCAACCTGGTACAGCTGATCTGTTCGTCGTCCCTCGGGAGTAACTACGAGGCCCAGGAGGCTCTGGCGAGACGGATCGCCGTCCGGCTCGACTGGGAGATGCTGGACGACGAAACCGACGAGATCCTGCACGCTCGGGTGCAGCCGACTGGATGATCAATCCCAAGGGATACCTGCGGGCATGAAGCAAGGGAGGCCAATGTCGGTGTGTGAACACTGACTTGGACTCCCTCGACTCGGTCGGCATCTTGAGATCACGGCATCCGGGTGGTCAGGACCTGGGGTTTTCCCGGTGCTCAGCGGCTGTCTCCAGGAGCTGGCGGGCGGAGTTCGCGTAGCGGATCGCGGTCTTCTCATCGAGGCCGAAGACTGCGGCGAGGTGGAGCGGGTCAGGGCCGTGGACGAGGGCTTCTTCGTGTTGCCGGTCGATGCGGAGCCGCCCGATCGTGGCGGTCTGCCCGTGAAGTGCCGTGGTGGCGACGGAGTTCTTGCCGACGGGGCCGGTTTCCAGGGCCGTTCGGTTGTTGATCAGCAGGTGCGGGTTGGCGGTGTTGGGCCAGCAGTGTCGCCGGTGGCTTAGACGCTGTGTCTGAGCCGGGCACGACAAGACGGGTTGGTTCGGGGAGTTCTACGCTGCCGGGGTGGCTGGCGAGGTGGGGCGTTCGTGTCCGGCGTGCGGTGGCCGGTTGAGGGCTGGTGCCCGGGTGGGGGCGGTGTTCTGTTCGTCGGGGTGCCGGTCGGCGCATTGGCGTTCGGTGCGGCGTTCTCGTGTCAAGGTGGCCGCGATCCGGGCGGCGGTGGTGGTGTGCTGTCCGGTGTGCGGGGTGTCGTGGACGGTGGGGTTGGAGCGGGCGGCGGGGGCGGTGTTCTGCTCGGGGCGGTGCCGGACCAGGGCGTGGAGGCTTCGTACCGGGCGTGCGGGGGACTGTTCGCAACCGGGGTGATTCTGGTGGCCGGCGGATTGCGCGGGTGCGCTTCCGTGCTCCCTGCCGGACCGGATGAGACCACGTCGATCCTGGCGGTGGGCCGGGGGTTGGTGGTCGGCAGCCGGTGCCGCGCTCTTGGCCGGTGGGGTGGGTGGTCGGTGTGTCGGAGCTTGTCGGGGCGGTCTCGCTGAAGCGGTACGACGAGCTGGTCGCGGAGGGCCGCGACCTGGTGGAGCAGATGGGACGCTGCCAGTTCCGGATCGGGGACATGGCCCTGGAGATCGAGCCGATGCGGATGGCGGGCGGTGGCGGGCAGGGGGTGGACGAGGCGTTCACCGTGGCGACCTCGCTGACGCGGTTCGCCGAGGACATCGGCTGTCGTTCCACACGGTGAAGACCTACCGGTGGACGTCCTCGAAGTGGCCCGCCGAGTACCGTCAGGCGAAGGTGTCGCACGGCATCCACCGGGTCCTGGCCTCGATCGAGGACCCGCAGCGCCGCTTCGCGGTGATCCTGGATCCGCCGGTGCACGAGCGGTCGGGGGAGCGCCGTTGGACGAGGGACGCGGCGAGCCGGGCGCTGGGCTGGCAGGTCACCGTCCCACACACGGTGCAGGAGAAGGTCGAGCGGATCCACGACCTGGCCGCCGACGACCAGGTCGCCGCGAGGATCGCCTCGGACCTGCTGCGGCGGCCGGAGGTCGCGTTCCGGGTGATGGCCGAGGACGACACGGCCCGGCACATGGTCAACCGCGCGCAGGTCGAGCGGGCCCAGCAGATCGCGGAGACCACGCACATGAAGGCCGCCGAGGCGGTGCGGGCGCCGGTGCCGCTCCTGGACCAGGTGCGCTCGACCATGCACTTCGTCGACCTGGTCGGCGCGTGCTCGGCGTTCGTCGCCCAGGTCGGCCGCGTCGTGCCGGCGCTGCGCGGGCACGCCTTCACCGCGGACGAGCGCGCCACGGTGGAGCGCAATCTGGCCCGGGTGCGCGGGGCGTCGGACTGGGTGGAGTCCGCGGTCACCACGGGCAACGTCGGCCTGGACGAGGCGCTCGCGCAGTTGCTGCGGGGCGAGTAGCCGTGCCCGGGCGCAAGCGGCTGGCCACGAATGTCTGCGCGGACCAGGTCTGGATCGCCCTGCGGGAGGCCCGCCCGGCCGGGCTGACCACGAAGCAGCTGATCGCGGCGACCGGCCTGAACCCCAGCCAGATCCGCCGGGGCCTGATCCACGTCCGCGAGATCACCGCGGCCGAGCACATGGCACCCCTGATCTGGACCCGGCGGGACGGCTTCAAGTTCAGCGAGGAGCCGGCGGAGCTGGTCGCGTTCGAGAAGGCCCAGTTCCTCACCGAGTTGACCCGGATCACCCGCCTGATCAGCGCCACCGTCGCCCCGCACGCCGCTCTGTTCCCCGACGACGAGTACGTCCAGCTGGTCCTGCAGCAACTCGGCGGCGTCCGTGCCTCCCTGCACATCCTGGCCCGCGAGGGCCGCGGCCGCTGAGCGACCCGGTCCCGACCACCCGCGGAAGGCGGTGTCCGTTGTGCGTGAGCGCCGCTACCCCTCGGACACCACCGACGCCGAGTGGTCCCTGCTCGAACCCCTCCTCCCGGTGCCGGCCTGGCGAACGGCCCGCGGCGGGCGCCCGGAGGCCCACCCTCGCCGCGAGATCGTCGACGCGATCCTCTACATCGTCGACAACGGCGCGAAGTGGCGCTCCCTGCCGGCCGACTTCCCGCCCCCGTGGCGGACCGTGTTCGGGTTCTTCGCGCGCTGGGCCAAGGACGGCACCCTGCCCCGGATCGTCGACCTGCTGCGGCGCCGGATCCGCCTTGGCACGGGCCGCAGCCCGTGGCCGGTGGCCCTGGTCGTCGACAGCCAGTCCGTCAAGGCCGCGAACACGGTGCCCCGAGGCACCAGCGGCTACGACCCGGCCAAGAAGCTGACCGGTCGCAAACGACACCTGGCGGTCGATCTCGGCGGCCTGCTCGTGGACCTGCTGGTCACCCCGGCCGACGTCCCCGACCGCGACGGTGCCCGTCGGCTCCTCGCGCGCCTGCACGCCCTTCACCCGGAGATCACCCTCGTCTGGGCCGACTCCGCCTACGCCGGCGACCTCGTCGCCTGGGCCGAACACGAACTCCGCATCACCCTCAAGATCGTCAAACGGCCTTCCGGCGCCGAAGGCTTCGTCGTCCTGCCCCGCAGGTGGGTCGTCGAACGCTCCTTGGCCTGGTTCATGCGCGCCCGCCGAAACTGCCGCGACTACGAGCGCCTTCCCGCGCACGCCGAAGCCCACCTCACCTGGAGCGCCATCACCCTCATGCTCCGACGTCTCACCCGTCGGCCGCCCGCCGCCGGCCCTGCGGTGCCCGGTGATCAGGCAGCCTGACAGGTCTGGCGGACCGGGCGTCCCGGTCGGCCCTCTCGTGGCAGTCGTGGTGTCCGGTGGGGTTGCCGAGCGGCGGCAGGTCCGGGCGATCAGGCGTTGATGCAGTTATTGGCGAGGGCAGGATCCAGACCGGAGATGGCACCGATCGAGCTGCTGCATGTGTTGGCCTCGATGTTGATGGGGATCTGATACCGCTGGCCGAGGGGAGTCGGCTGGTGGGAGAAGGTGACGGCGCCGTGGGTGTTGCCCGCCCTGCGTGAGGTGCCGGCTGTGGGGTGGGGCGCGGGAAGGTTCTCCGCGGTGTGGTGGTCCTCGTCGACGTTCAGGTGGCCGGTGGCCTGGTCGTAGACGACGGTCTCTCCGTCGTTCTCGTTGCTGACGGACTGGATGGCGACCCCGGAGCCCGCGGTGAACCCGATCCACGGGGCGATGCTGGTGCCCCGGACGAGGAGGTATCCGTCACCGGTCTGGTCCGGCCCGGTGAACATCGCCGTGGGGTTCTTGTCGGCGAACCGGGTTACGGCCTGGTTGACGGTCGTGGCCTGGCCCCAGGCGAGGATCAGGCCCTTGACCGTGCGGACCTCAAGCCCCATGGCCCGCAGGTCGTCGGCGACGCCGCTCTCCTGGGTGCTGGTGAGCGCGCTGACGGTCGAGGCCTCCGGTTCCTGGTCGGCCGCGCTGGCCGGGGCGAGGGCCGCGAGCGGCAACACTGCCACGACGAACCCGGCGACACCCGTACGGACACGGCGCCGCAGGGCCCTCCCGGCCGAGTTCCGGACCCGCACGTGCTCGGTCATATTGATCTCCGTCCACCGGGAAGGGCGAGGTCTCGGACGGCGCGTCCGACACGTTATGTATCCAATCAGTGACCGAATGTACCCGCACCGCGAATGTAGCGCCCCTCGGTCCGACCCGCGCACGCGAAGCTGTCCTCCGGTCGAGTCGTGATCACTTCCACCGGCCAGCACACTTCGGCCACCAAGCATGATCGAACTCACCTTGTTGCCGTTCGGGATGCCGTCACCGTGACGGCATCCCGAACGGCAACCGGACGAAGCGCCAAGCAGAACGCCGCCGACCAGGCCTTATGGGTTGAGAAACAGTCACTTAGCTTGTGATTTATCCGTTTGTAGCGGTTCGTCGGGGTTTGGTGCCGACCTTGTGGTGGGCGGGGCGGGTGTGCGCCTCGCCGGTGGCCAGGACTCTTCCGACCTCGTAGCGGGCGGCAGGCTGCTTGTTCCTGCGGCCGGGCGGCCGGCCCGGTCCGGGGTGGGTGGGTTTCGGCGCTTGCGCTGGTGAGAGGGTCTTCGTGTGGAGGTTCCTGAACCCGCGTCGCACGCGGGCCGGGGTGAGCCTGTTCGGTTCCACCGGCTTCTCCCAGGGGTGGCGGAAGTCGGCGACGAGCGGGCGGGCGAGGCGGAGCTGAGTGTGCGCGGCGATCACGATCCAGGTCCAGCGGTCGGCCGCCGCCGAGTCGCGCAGACGGGGCCGGGTCCAGCCAAGAGTCTGCTTGAGCAGGCGGAACGTGTGCTCGATGTCGAAACGGCGGAGGAACGCCCGCCAGCAGCGGTCGACGTCGGCCGGGTCGGCGCCGGTGCGCGACCACCAGAGCCAGACCGGGCGGTTCACCCCGCCGCTGGGCAGCTTCTCGACGGCGAGGCGGATCACCGTGCCTTCGAGGAGCGGCAGCTCGTCGTCGTGGTCCAGCCAGGCCGCGCGGCGGGTCAGCCGGGGGTGGAGCCGGTCCCAGGCCCTGGCCACGGCGGTGCCATAGCGGCGGGTGGCGGTGGTGGTGACCGCCTGCTCCTCGCCCCAGGTGGCGGGGTCGCCGAAGACGAACTCAGCCCCGTGCTTGGGCGGCCGGCCCCCGGCCGGGTGGGCCGCGTGCCACTCGGCCCGGGTCGGCGCGGGCCGGCGCATCACCCGGTCCGAGCGGAGCCGGCCGAGGACCTGCACCGGTAGGTCGCCGAGCAGGTGGGCGATGCGCGGGGCGTCGTAGCCGGCGTCCATCACCACCAGGACCTCCGGATCGCCGGCCTTCCACTGCCCCGCCGCGATCAGCCGCACCACGACGTCGCGGAGCTGGGCGGTGGTGACGGCGGCCAGGTCGGCGCCGGGCTCCAAGCGCACCGCGTCGAGGACCGCCGTCCACGACGTGCGGCCGGTCTCTAGCGCGACCACGAAGGAGTACGGCCAGCCGGGGATCATCTGGTGCTTGGCGTCGCCGCGGCCGTAGGTATGGCAGAAGGAGCGGTCCGGGCAGGTTCCGGCATCCGGCCGAAGCCACGGCGAGACGTCCACCGCGAGCACCAGGCGGCCGTCGGCGGCGCGGGGCAGCGGCAGGCCGGCCAGCTCGGCCCGCAGCCGGGGGACGTCCAGGCGGCCCCGGTTCAGCGCGCCGTACAGGGCGCCATGGCCGCGCCGGTGCTCGGGCGCGAGCGCCAGGCCGACCAGGGTCTTCACCGGTCCGTCGGTGCACAGCACCGCGTCGGTGAGTTCGAACAGCGCGTCGCGCCGTCCGGTCAGGCAGTCGTAGAAGACCCCCCGGAAGCGTGACAGTTCCGCGAACGGCTCGCACTGCACGCCCTGTTCCACCACACTCATTCACTACGGCCTTCGCGTCAAATCCTGTATCTCTTGGTCGAGTTCAGGATCACGCGAAGGCCGTTCCGCTGTCCCGGGAACACCCGGACGAGTGATCACCAGGTCTGCCTGTTCGAGGCCGCTGGATAAATCACAAGCTTAGCCAGTCGAGCGCCGCCCGCAAGGTGAGCTCGTCCAGTGGTCGGGTGCGGCCGTCGATGGTCAGACCCGTGGCCGCGGCCACGCTGCTGGGTGAGAGCCCCTACCGGGCCCCGTGGAACTGACGCCCGTCGGAGGGCCCTGCCCGGGTCAGCGGGCGGGGCGGATCGAGGAGGCCCGCGATGTGGCGTCCGGCCCGGTGGACGGTGGCGGTCTTCTCGTAGCGGGTGGCGAGGCCGCGCCAGCTCGGGAAACCAGGAGCGACCTCGACGCACCGTTCCCCATCGGTGCCGTGGGTGCCCCTGTGCCAGGTGATGGGGGAGTTGGGGCCCATGGCGGTTCCCTCCCGGAGGACTGGGAAGTCGGCGGGCCCGACTTCCTACGCGAGGTGGCCAGGGCCGGTGAGACGGTGGACTCGGGGGAGAGCCGTTCGGTGCCGTCCTCTGGGTGGCAGCGGAAGACCAGGGCGACGATGCCGCGCGTCAAGTTCTTGTAGACGCCGGTCAGTCGGTCGACGCCGACCTTGAGGCCGGTCTCCTCGTGGATCTCGCGGCGCAGGCCGTCCTCGATGGTCTCGGTGAGTTCGAGGACGCCGCCCGGAGGCTCCCAGGTGCCGTTGTCGGCACGGCGGATCGCCAGCACCCGCCCGTCCTCGCGGACGACCGCTCCGGCGACTGACACGGAGTGGAGTGGCGTTGACGGGGGCTTCCTGGCGCTGTTGCTCACGCGCAGGAGGACAGGAGGCATGAAGGACCATGGCGAGTGGTGACGTGGTGGCGTCGGCCAAGACGAAGTACCTGCGGGAGGGTTGGGGGCGCCGCTGCCCCGGGGGGCCGGGGCAGCGGCACGTGAGCAGGCCGGTCAGGTGCGGGGGAGCGGGTCTTCCGCGGGGGGTGCGCTGTACTTGGTCAGGACTTCGTCGGTCGCGGACTCGTCGAGCAGCCTGAGGTCCCACGGGCCGGTGTTCACGTCGAATTCCTTGCCGAATCCGACCCACTTGCCGGTCATGCGCCGTCCGGTCGGATCGATCAGCAGTTGGATGGCGCCGTGGTAGCGGGCGCCCTGGTAGTAGCCGTCCTGAGCGGTCTGTTCGACCCAGGTGCCGGTGACGATGTTTCGGTCGACGGTCAGGTCGAAGGACAGCGGGGAATCGGGGTTGGAGGAAGCGGAAGGGAGCGAGTGCCCGGTGATGCGGTTGCCGTTCTGCGTCAGGACGACGTGGCGCAGCCCGGTGAAGGTGTTGTCGCGGCTGCTGCTGAGGAACTCGTAGCGGCTCCGCCAGATCCCGGAGTGGTTCACGTTGCCCGGCTCCCGTCGGCCATGTCGGTCCTCCCGGTTTCAGGGAGTGGGGAGTTCGCCGGTGCGCACGGCGGCGACGAAGGCCTGCCAGGCGGCGATGGGGAAGACGAGGGCTGGGCCGTGGGGGTCCTTGGAGTCACGGACCGGGACGACGCCGCGGACGCCGTCGGCGACCTCGACGCACTGGCCCCCGTCGGAGCTGTACGAGCTCTTACGCCAGGTGATGGGGGAGTCGGGGTGCATGGCGGTTCCCTCCTGGAGGAGTGGGAAGTCGGCGGGGCCGACTTTCAGGTCGTGGCCGGTCTTGAGATCGCCCGGAGGAGGTTGGGCAGAATCACTCGTGATCAATCCCTGGAGTCGCGGTGGCCGGATGGGTTGGACCCGGCGGAGTGGTGGAGATGGCTCCGCCGCCTCGGGACCGGGCGGCGGAGCCAGTGCTTGGGTCAGGCGGCGTCGAACTCGCCAGCCCGTATGGCGATGATGAACGCTTGCCAACTGGTTGGCGAGAAGTTGAGACGAGGGCCGTCGGGGTCCTTGCTGTCTCGAACGCGACCTGGATGGGCATCGTCTACCTCAACGCACATGCCACCGTCGTTGTTGCTGTGGCTACTCTTCCGCCATCTCTCCTGATCTCTTGCTGGCACGACCGAACTCCTGTGAGATGCGCCTGATCGTTGCCCGGGTGTCCCGGGGCGACAGGGCCATGGCCCTGAGGAGATCGTATGACCTACGGCGTGCGGCAACACCCTCTGCATCTTCGATGAGTTCACCGCTCCGAGCTCCTTCTTCCCAAACAACCGCCGGACTGTCGGGAAGGGTGTAGATGAAGAGTGATCCGCCCATCTCGGAATGGGCACCAGCCGAAAACGGAAGTACTTGGATGGTGACGTGAGGCCGTCGGTCCAAGGCCAACGCCATCAGTTGTCGATGCATTGCGCCCGGTCCACCAACAGGGCGATGAAGCGCGGACTCATCGATGATGAACCAGCAGTGCGGTGGTGTGCCGGAGTTCAAACGCCGCTGGCGATCCAGTCGAACTTTGACGGAAGCATCGAGTTCCGGGGCTGTGATCTCAGGGCAACCAGCTTGCAGTGACCAACGTGCGGTCTCAGGAGTCTGCAGCAGGCCAGGAATCGTTGCCGTGGTGTACTCCTCGATGATCGAAGCCTTGGCTTCGAGCTCGGCTGGACGCCGGTACTTTCCGGCGAACTTCTCCTTCTTGGCGAGCAGATAGACGCGGCCGAAGCGTCCGTCGGTGCCGAAAGCGGCGTCGAGCTTGCCGGGCAGCTCCGGTGGCGGCATCGATTCGGCCCGCTCGATCCGGGCTAGATGCCCCTTCGAGAAACAGCCGAGAATCTCGGTCAGTTGATCAAGCGACATGGAGCCGGCGAGCTCTCGGTGGTTGCGCATCTCCCAGCCGAACAGGTCGCGGGCCGAACGCCCTGGGTCCAACTTGTTGGGCTTGAAGGCCATGGCGTTCCTCCGGTGTGTCCAGCTGCGTTGTGGCACACGTCCACGCTGGTCAGGGTAGCTGCGGTGAGCGACGCTTGAGGCACGGAAAGTGAAGTCGGTTGTGAATCGACTCGTGTGACTACAGATCCGCACGGAAGGTGATCAGTCATGGTCATGAAGCCCCCTCAACCGGCCAAGCTCCACGGGTACGGTGTCCGTTGGGACACCGAGGCCCGGTGCTACCGGGTGCGCAACGAGTGCACCGGGGCGTGGCTGTGCAAGCCCAACGGTGAGCGCAGCGGCTTCTCCTCCTTCACCGAGGCGTTCTCGGCCTGGCGGCTCTTCGAAGTCCACAAGCGGCCGGGGGAGTTGTGACCCTCTCCCGCATCACGGCCGAGCAGCGCCGGCAGGCCGCCGCCGTGCTGGACGACCTCACCACCGTCCTCGCCCTGGGCCGGGTCAACCTGCCCACCCTGGAGGTGGACTGGGACACCGGCCGCTCCACCTGCGAGTACCTGCTGCACCTCACGGCCCGTCCGCTGGACCTGCTGCGGATCGTGGACCTGCTGCGCAAGGGCCTGCGCTACGAGCGCCTCACGTATGACGACTGAACTCATCCCCCGCCTCCTCTGGTGGGCCTGTTTCTCCGCTGTCCTGCTGTACGTCCTCAGGAAGTGAACTCCCCGTGCACGACCCCCGCCTCCTCGCCAAGCCCCCCATCTGCCGGCTCGGCTGCCTCGTCCTGGTCCGCAACCAGCACGGCGACGTCCTGCTCGTCGACCCCGACTACCTCGACGGCATGATCCTGCCCGGCGGCCCCGGCAAGGTGAACGAGCCCCCGCACCGCGCCGCCGCCCGCCACCTGCACGCCCAGACCGGCATCATCCTCAGGCTCACCCACGCCGTCGCCCTCGACTACACCCCCTCCGACCGCTACCTGGAACGCTTCAACCTCGTCTTCGACGGCGGCACCCTGCGCGACGAACACCCCCTCACCGTCCCCCCGCAGAAGCGCAGCCGCCTGCACGGCGCCCGCTTCGTCCCCGTCCGCGAACTCCCGAACCACATGGCCCCCTCCCAGGCCGCCCGCACCACCGAAGCCCTCACCGGCCGCGCCCTCCCCCTCCTCCTCCACGGCCAGCGCCCCGACTGACCGACACTGTCGGCCAGCTGTCAGTGCCCGCCTCTACCGTTCACCGCATGACCTGGCCTTTCGACACCGCCCCGCCCGTCCCCCTGCCGCCCGGCCGTCCCGTCGTCGGGGACGAGGGGGCGGGCACGCAGCCGCTGCTGTGGATCAGTGACGGGCCCGCGCCCGCCGGCCTGTGGGCCGAGCTGCACCGCGCCCACCCGCGCAGCGGACTGTGGCCGCTGCTGCTGAGCCCGCTGAGCGCCGGCGACCCGGACTTCCGCCCCTGGCTGTCCGGCGAGCTGTTCCCGGAGCACGTCTCCGACCTCGAGTCGCACGACTCGGCCGCCCTGCTGCGCACCTGGTGGGAGGCGGGTAGCGAGGAGGACGAGGACGGCGACGACGACGAGGAACTCGCCGAGGTCCTCGCCCCCTACGGCAGGACCTGGCCCGGGCCGGCCCCCGCCGTCACCGTCCCGGCCGGTGTGGCCGATGCGGAGGCGCGCGGCCTGGCCGAGGTCCTGGCGTCCTTCAAGGACGTACGGCTGGGCCTGGTGCCCGCCCGCAGCGGCGCCGAGGCGCTGGCCGCGTGCGGCTGGAGCGGGCCGCTGAACCACGAGAACGACACCGCCAAGATCGCCGCCGTCCTCGCCGACTGGGAACGCCGCTTCGGCGCGCGGCTCGTCGAAGTCGGCTTCGACACCCTCCACTTGAGCGTTCCCGTCCCGCCCGCCACCGTCGCCGAGGCGCTCCCGCTCGCCGCCGAGCACACCGCCTTCTGCCCCGACCAGGTCCACCAGGGCGCCGGCACCCTCACCGCCTACGCCGAGCAGCTCGTCAACTCCCACCAGTGGACCTTCTGGTGGGACTGAGTGTTGTGAGGGGTGACATGACGAGCGGCATCGACAGGCTCGTACAGATCATGGGTGATTCCGGCCGGGAGCGCGCCGAGGTCGACTGGGAGGGTTCGATCGACCGGCTCGGGGTCCGGCTGCCCTCGGACTACCGCGAGCTCGTGGAACGGTACGGCTATCTCGAGTTCGGCGGGGACATCAGGTTCGCGTCGCCGGTGCTCGAACCCGGAGGCCCGGAGGAGGAGACCTTCAACAGCCTCTACTACTTCAACAAGGACGTCGGGGAGATGCTGGCGGAGTGGTACACCTGGGACGGGGTGTCCGGCCGCCCGTACGAGCCGTTCCCGGCGAAGGGGTGCCTGCTCGCGTGGGCCAACAACACCGGCTGTGACTACTTCTGCTGGGACACCTCGGCCGGCGACCCCGACGAGTGGCCGGTCGTGGTGTGGCGTTTCAGCATCAGTGAGATGGTCCGCTTCGACGGCGGCATGGCCGAGTTCCTCGCGGCCGTCATCGAGGGTGAGTTCCCCGACGCCGACGAGTACCTGGACCGGTCGATGGGCCCCGACCTGTGGCGCTCACGCTAGCCGCGATCCCCACCGCCCCGACAGCCGGACCCGGGTCGCTCAGCCGTGCGGGGTGGTCGGGCCCAGGGTGATGACCGGGCCGAGCAGCGGGCGGCAGCCGTCCCAGGTGATGGCCTGGCCGGGTGGGCAGGGGGTGTCGGTGCGGACCGGCTTGGGGGCCGGCGGGACCGGCCGGGGCGGAACGGTCGGTTCGAACATCGGGTTCCCGGTGTGGGCCGGGGCCGGGGCCGGGGCCGGCTCGGGGGCGGGCGGCTGCTCGGCCGCGGGCTGCTTCTTCGCCGGGGCTGCCGGGGCGTGGGCGGCCGGGGCCTGGGTGGTGCGGGGGCGGGCCGGGGCCGGCCTGGTGGCGGCGGGCTCGGGCGCGGCCTCGGCCCCGTCCTCGGACTGGTCGGCCGCGGGGACGACGGTGGGGACGACGGTGGGGACGGCCGTGGGCGTCCCGGTCTCCACCGGCACCGGGGCCGTCGTCGGCGCCTCGACCGAGGCCGAGGCCGACGGCGTGCCGGACGGCGTGGCCGCGGGGGAGGGGCTCGACGTGGCCGCCGCGTCCTGCGCCGCCGGGGCGGTGGCGCCGTGCGAGCCGGTGAGCAGCAGCGCCCCGCCGAGCCCGGCCGCGCCGAGGACGCACGCCCCCGCCGCGACGGCCAGGGCCTGCCGGCGCCGCTTCGTCGTTCCGCTGTTGTCGTCTTCCTGCGGCATCCGGCCCACCCCGTTCGCGTGATCATGTGTTCGAGCTGGGCGGATGTTACACGAACCGTCAGGGTGTACGTACCGCAACCCTGTCACTGCGGCGGCAGCCCCAGGGTGGGGAGGTGGCCGGCCATCAGGAGGGTGACGAGTTCGCGGCGGGTGCGGGTGCCGGTCTTGTCGAGGATGGCGCCCACGTGCTGCTGGACGGTGGGGACGGTCAGGTGCAGGAGGGCGGCGATGTCCTTGGTGCTGGCGCCGCGCACCGCGTGGAGGGCGACCTGCTGTTCGCGCGGGGACAGGCCGTGGGCGAGGACGGCGAGCGGCAGGTGCTGGACGGGGGAGACGGGGGAGGCGATGACGGCGACGCCGTCGGCCGGGCCGTCGAGCGGGGTGGCGTGCAAGGCGAGCCACTGGCCGTCGGGGGTGCACACCCGGACCTCGGCGGGGCGGCCGGTGCGGGCGGCCTGGCGGGCGACGGTGAGGAAGCCGCTGGGCACGCCCGGGACGAGGCCGCCGGGTTCGGCCATCCGGGCGATGAGGTCGCGGGCCGCCGCGTCGGCGGAGCGCAGCCGGCCGTGGGCGTCGAGGACGGCGACGGCCGGGGCCGGGGCGGGCGGTGCGGTCGCGGTGCGGGTGGGGCACAGCGAGGCGCGGTGGGCGGCGCGCAGGGCGGTGCCGACGGGGGTGACCAGGCGGGCGGCCAGGCGCAGTTCGGGCAGCTCGTAGGGGCCGCGGCCGTTCTCGCGCATGAACGCGGCGCTGCCCCAGCGGCCGCCGCCGAGGTCGAAGTTGATCCGCAGTTCGTCGCCGTAGCCGCAGGGCTGGAGCAACTCCCGGTAGCGGAGGCTGCGTTCGGGGTGGCCGTCGGTGGCGCGGCCGATGCTCTGGACCCGGTGCCCGGCGGCGCGGATGGCCTCGAAGGTGGTGGTGTCCTCGCCCTGGAGCTCCAGGCGGACGGCCTGTTCGAAGCGGGCGGGGTCGAGGCCGGAGGCGACGGTGGAGGTGGGGAACCCGGTGACCGGGTCGGTGCCGTGCCAGCACCCGCCGTCGAAGCCGAGGGGGCCCTGGAGCAGGGCGTGCAGTTCCCGGAACAGCTCGGCCGTGGGCAGCCGGGCGGCCGCCAGTTCGCCGATGGTGCCCAGCACTTCCCGCTCGATGTCACGTCGTTTGGCCACGGACCGAAGGCTAGGGAAGCGGGCCCCCGTCGGCGGTGGACGTACGAACGAATGGCCGGGAGCAGGCCGTGGGTGACCGAAAATTCGGGACGGAAGGATTCGGGACGGAAAATTCGGGGGCGGGTGCCACTGCTCGGCACCCGCCCCCGCCCCCGATCACCCGTGACGCGCCGCCGTGGCGGTCAGCTCCACGGGTTGGCCGGTTGGTCGTCGATCGCGGTCCAGAACCTGGTCTGGGTCGGCAGGGTGCCGTTGGCCCACAGGCCCCAGCCCGACGCGTCGTGGAACTCCGCCATCCGGAAGCCCGCCCCGAACGAGGCCGCGCACAGCTGGTCGGCGGTGGCCCGGCTGCTCAGCTGGGTGCCGGGCACCGGCGCGGTGGCCTTCACCTCGCCGCCGGCCCAGCTGTGGAAGCCGCTGGTGGGCACGCCCGCCGGGGCGGGGCGGCCGTCCTTGCGCAGGCACAGCACCGGCAGCTGGGTGCCGGCCGGGGTGTCGCCCTGGTACGGGTCGCTGGCCGTGTCGTAGCCGACGTGCACCACGTTGTCGGCGCGCTGCTCCAGGTTGGCCCAGGTCATGCCCTTGTGGGCGCCGACCGGGCCGAACAGGGCCTCGTAGCTGCTGCGGTAGATGTCCCACTGCTGGTAGGCGCCGTCGTTGCAGCCGAACATGTAGAGCTTCCAGCCGCCGAAGTTCTTCTCGGTGTTGTCCAGGCACAGCGAGCTGGAGACGTTCTGGATCCGCACCCCGACCATGTCGTACTTCGCGGTCTGGCCGGCCGCCGTGTACGGGGTGATCCTCCACATCTGGCTGGTCACGTTCGCGTAGCACTGGGTGCCGCTCGGGCGGCTGTCGGAGGCGGTCAGGCAGGAGCGCTTGTCGGCCTCGTTGTTGATCGTGTAGACGCCGTTCCAGCCCGGGACCGGGGTGAACACCCACTTGCCCGGGTTGTTCGAGGGCGCGCAGGGGTGCATGTCCTGGGTGTCCCACACCGCGCCGTCGGGACAGCGTTCGGAGGCCTGGTTGAACAAGACCGTCGCAGGGGTGTCGGCCGAGGCCGCGCCGGGGGCGAGCGCCAGGCCGCCCAGGGCGAGCGCGGCCGAGAGGACGATGCGTCGGATGAGCGAGCGCAAGGGATCTCCAGATCGAGGAGGCAGGGGGCAGGGGAGCGAGGGCGGTACGGCCGGCCGACCGACCCCCACCCTGTCAGGAACCCGTCACCCGCCGGTATCCGAGCTTTCTCGGACCCGCCCGGCACCCCAGAGGGCGTACGTACGTCACCCCTACCGACCTACCGACCTACCGACGTACCGACGTACCGATACGCGACCGATTCGCCCGCCACCCCCCACGCCCTACCGTCGGGGACGTCAGCAGGAACCACCCACGGCGAACCCCCAGGAGCACCCCATGACCGCCTACGCGATCGCCCAGGTCCACTCGGTCGAGTTCGGCCCCGACATCGTGGAGTACCTGGAGCGCATCGACGCCACCCTCGACCCCTTCGGCGGCCGCTTCGTCGTCCACGGCGGCACGTACGAGACGGTGGAGGGGAGTTGGGGCACCGGTGGCACGATCGTCATCGAGTTCCCCGACCTGGAGCGGGCCCGCGCCTGGTGGGACTCGCCCGCCTACCGGGAGATCCTGCCGCTGCGCACCCGGCACATGAACGCCGACATCATCCTGATCGAGGGCGTGCCGGCCGGCTACCGGGGCGCGGACAGCCTCCAGGCGCACTGAGGACGCCGAGGGCGCCGAGGGTGTCGAGGACGCCGAGTGCGCCGCCGGGCCCCGGGTCTCAGGGACTGACCTGCTGAATGTGCTGGACGATGGGGACGGCGAGGTCCTTGATGTGCGGCAGCCGGTCCACGATGTTGTCGCCGTCCAGGAGGAGGACCTTGTCGCCGATCCGGACGGCGAGCACGTCCCGGGTCGCGTACGGGCCCGTCGGGGAGTTCTTCACCTCGATGGCCTCGTCGCCGAGGTTGGGCACCGAGGTGACCGTCACGGTGTGCGGGACGGGCTTCTTGTCCCAGTCCTGGCCGGTGTAGGTCTTGCACTTGTCGGCGTAGGCGCGGATCAGGGCGAGCTGCTTGGTGGCGGTGCCGGGGAAGTAGGAACCCAGGTGGATCCCGGCCTCATTGACGTCCTCGGACACGAGTTCCTCGGCGTGCGCGGTCTCGTAGCCCATCGCGAGGCTGTTCCCGCCCGCGGTGGTCAGCCAGTTGCAGGGGTTGTCCGTCAGCGTCGGGTACGGATCGTCCTCGAAGTTGTCGCCGGTGTCGGTCTCGCTGCTGTCCTTCATCGTCCAGCCGGCCGGCAGGGTCGCCGAGGTGGGCAGCAGCGGCTTCAACTGGCGCCCGCTCAGCGGCTTCGGGCCGCTCGCCGTGGGGCTCGGGGAGCTGACGACGGGCGGGGCGGTGGGCGGGGCGGCGTCGATCGTCGGCGTGGTGCCGACCGGCGGGGCGGCCGTGACGGCGGGCCCGGACGGCGAGGCGCTGCCCGCCGACAGCGGGCTGGGCAGGTCGAGATTGTTGGCCGCGCACCCGGTCAGGGCGACGGCCGCGGCGACGGCGACCACCGCACCGGCGGCGACTGGAGTTCTGGTCGTGGACACAAGGATCCCCCCGATCCTGGGCAGGCGAACTGCGCACGGACGTACGACGATTCGCGTACGTGCGGTGGTCATCCTGCCACGCGCCGCTACCGCCCCGTACGCCGGTCCGTCACCTGCCGCCCCCGGGCCCCTGCCGCTGCTCGCCGCTGGGGCCCGCCCGGCTACGACCGCTCGCGCCACCAGGCGACGGTGGCCGCGAGCTGCTCGTCCAGCGGGGTCGCGCGGACGGTGAAGGCGGCCTCGTAGGCGGTGGAGTCCACGACGAAGGGGCGGTCGAACTGGTAGCGGGTCTCGCGCAGTTCGCGCAGCAGCGGGGAGACCAGGCCGCCCGCGGCGAGCAGGACGGGGGAGAGGCGGCGCACCGGGACGGGGTCGGTGCCGGCCTCGGCGGTGAGGCGCTCGACCATGGTGCGCACGGGCAGGGCGGGGGCGGTGGGGACGTGCCAGGGGCGGCCCCAGGCGCGCTCCTCGCCGGCGACCTCGACCATGGCGCGGGCGACGTCGGGCAGGTAGGTCCAGCTGTGCGGGGCGTCCGGGTCGCCGAGGACGGCGACCGGGCGGCCCCTGAGCAGGGCGGGCACGGCGCGCGAGGCGAGGTGGCCGCCCTCGGTGACGCCGGGGCCGAAGAAGTCGGAGGCCCGCACCTCGACCGCGCGGATCCGCCCGGCCTCGTGCAGGGCCCGGGCCTGCTCCCAGGCCGCGGCGCGGACCCGGCCCTTGGGGCCGGTGGCGGCGAGCGGGAGGTCCTCGGTCATCGGCCGGTCCACCGGGCCGTAGCCGTACAGGTTGCCGAGCATCACCAGGACCGCCCCGCTGTCCTCGGCGGCCGCGCACAGCGCGGCGGCGAGCGCGGGCCACCGCCCGGCCCACTGCGGCAGCGGCGGCGCGGCGCAGCCGTGGATCGCGACGGCCCCGCGCGCGGCCTCGGCCAACTGCGCCGGGTCGCTCGCGTCCAGGGCGAGGTGCTCGACGCCGTCGGCGGGGGCGGCGGGGTGCTCGGTGCGGGTGACGACCCGGACCTCGTGGCCCTGTTCGGCCAGCAGGCGGGTGGTGGCGGCCCCGGCGGGCCCGTGTCCGACGACGAGGTGAAAGCTCACGCGCCCACCTTAGGGGCCGTCGCTGACAGGCGCTGACGGTTTGTTCCGGTCCGGGAGAGCTCGGCAAATACCTGGTATGGCAATAGCAAAAAAGGACCTATGCTGTCGGGCGTTCAAGATCTCTTCACAGGAAAAACAGGTCTGCCCGCATGAAGCTGCCCCGGGTGTCCACCGTCGTCGCCGCCGCGGTCCTGGCGCCCGCCGTCCTCTTCCCCTCCTCGGCCTCCGCCGCCGACGCCCCCCAGCCGGCCGGGCTCTCCGGTCCTGACACCGCCTCCGGCTCCACGCCGGACGTCACCCCCGGCGACGACGGCGTCAACGGCGGCCCGGGCACCAGCAGCCGCCCCCAGGCCCCCGAGGGGCAGGAGCAGCGCGACCGCGCCGAGATCCAGAAGCTCCTGGACGACAAGAACACCGGCCCCGGTGTGCGCGAGGCCGCCGAGCAGGCCCTCAAGGGCAACGCCGCCCAGCTGCGGCACTTCCTGGAGATCGACTTCCCCAAGAACCGCCTGGACGACCTGCGGGTGAAGGTCTCCCAGTACATGCACCGCGGCGGCCCGGCCGTGCGCGCGGCCGGCGGCAAGGTGCTGCAGGGCAGCGAGGCGGAGCTGCTCAAGTTCCTCTCGGAGGGCCTGCCGGCCGCCCAGGCCGAGGACGCGGACCGCGCCGAGATCCAGAAGATCCTGGCCGACCCGAACACCGGCCCGGGCGTGCGCGAGACGGGGGAGAAGGCCCTCAAGGGCGGCGCCGCCGAGCTGCGGCACTTCCTCGACGTCGAGCTCCCCAAGCAGCGCGCCGACGACAACCGCGTCAAGGTCTCCCAGCTGCTTGCCACCGGCGGCCGCGAGGTGCGCGAGGGCGCCAACAAGGCGCTGGACGGCAACGACGCGGACGTCGCGAAGTGGCTGGCGGAGGGCTACCCCAAGGCCAAGGCCTCGGACGACCGCGTCGCGCTCTTCGTCGCACTGTCCGACAAGAACACCGGCCCGCACACCACCGAGGCCGCCAAGAAGGCCCTCGCCGGCACCCCCGCCGACGTCGCCCAGTTCCTGAGCGACCTGCCCAAGCTGCGCGCCACCGACAACCGCATCAAGGTCTCCCAGCTCATGGAGACCGGCGGCCCGGCCGTGCGCGCGGCGGCCGGCAAGGCGCTGGAGGGCAGCTACGACGACATCGTCAAGTTCCTCGCCGAGGGCTGGGCCACGGCCCGCGCCGCGGACGAGGCCGCCGCCGGCAAGCCCGCGGACAAGCCCGCCGAGAAGCCGGCCGACAAGCCCGCCGGGCAGCAGGACCAGGGCGCCCAGCAGCCGCAGACCGTCCAGCCGGCCGCCCTGACCGGCACTGGCACCACGGGCACCGGCGCCACCACCGTCGTTGCGGCCGGCAGCGGCTCGCTCGCCGCCACCGGTACCGAGGGCCTCGGCTGGGAGGCCGGCGGCGCCGCCGCGGCCCTCGCCGCGGGCGCGGCACTGGTCGCGCTCTCGCGCCGCCGCTCCGCCGAGAGCTGACACACCGGGACTGACACACCGAGGGCTGACCCCCGCTCGCGTCCGGCCCCCTGTGCCCAGCGCCCCTGTGCTCAGCGCCCGCCTTCGGTGAACCTGCGCGCGAGCCGCTCGCGCCAGCGCGCCGCGTTGGAGCCGTCCAGCTGTCCCTCGAAGGCCCGGCGGGCGGCCGCCACCAGCTCCTCGACCGTCCCCGCCCCGGGCCCGGTGCGGTGCCCGGTCGCGGCGTCGTACACCGCCCACAGCGCCTCCTCGGTCGGGTCGTCCAGACCCAGGCAGGTCGCCACCCCGCGCCCGGCCAGCGCCTCGGCCAGCGACGCCTCGAAGACGCGCCGCAGCCGCTGCCCGTCCGGCACCGCCTCAGCTCCCGTCCCCGCCGCCCTCGCCGCTGCCGTTGCCGCTGCCCAGGAGCCACCGCTCCCGCTGCCTGCGCCGCCGCCGGCGCTGCTCCGCGCCGCGCAGCAGATCGCCCGCGCCGAGCGTCACCGCCGCCACCGCGCGCACCCAGCCCGGCCCGCCGCGCGAGGCCCAGACCACGCACCCGCACCCGGCGAGCACCAGCACCAGCACCCCGACCAGCACCGCTCCGACCATCTCGGTGTCACCCCTCTTCTTCCCACCACCGGTTCGGCCACGAATCCTCGCATCCCTGATCTTGCAGGGTATCCCCGGCTTTAGCCGGGGAGGGAATGCGTCCTTGGCCCGGAGCCGCGAAGCGGCGGAGATCGCTGCGTTGTCAGTGGCGTGCACTAGCTTGATCGCATCGACCGAAGGGGGGTGGGCCGGATGATCCGTGCGTACAGGTTCCTCATGCGGCCCACTGTGGGCCAAACGCAAGCGCTCGGCGAGATGCTGCGCGACCACTGTTCCCTCTACAACGGCGCGTTGCAGGAACGGCGCGACGCCTACCGGCACGCCTCCAAGGCCTCGATCAAGTATGGGATGCAGTCCGCGCAGCTCAAGGGGATCCGGGCGTTCGACCAGGAGGGGCAGGGCCGCTGGTCGTTCTCGTCGCAGCAGGCCACGTTGCGCCGTCTGGACAGGGCGTTCGCCGCGTTCTTCCGCCGGGTCAAGGCCGGTCGGACACCGGGCTACCCGCGTTTCCGGGGCGTGAACTGGTTCGACACCGTGGAGTTCCCGAAGGACGGGGACGGCTGCCGGTGGGACGCGACCCCGCACGATCCGGTGACCCGTGTCCGGTTCCAGGGCGTCGGATGCGTCAGGGTCAACCAGCACCGCGCTGTGGTCGGCAAGGTGAAGACCATCAGCATCAAGCGTGAGGGCCGCAAGTGGTTCGTCGTGCTGACCGCTGAGCGGGAACAGCCCGAGCCGCTTCCCGCGACCGGGTCCGCAGTCGGCATCGACATGGGCATCGCCCACTTCCTCGCCGACTCGAACGGCAGGTTCGTGCCCAACCCGCGCCACGGCCGCACTGCCGCCGCGAAGCTTCAAGCCGCCCAGCAGGCCCTTGCCCGGTTCCCCCGCGTGCGCTGCGACAGGCGCACCAAGAACCACCAGCGGGCAGTGGAGAAGCTCGCCGAGCTGCACGGCAAGGTCCGTCGCCAGCGCCTGGACCACGCCCACAAGAGCGCACTCGGCCTGGTTCGTGAGCATGACTTCATCGCGCACGAAGACCTCAAGATCCGTAACATGGTCAAGGCTCCCGCGTCCAAGCCCGACCCCGACAGGCCGGGCGGTTTCCTGCCCAACGGCGCGGCGGCCAAGGCCGGACTCAACCGCTCGATCTCGGATGCCGGTTGGGGGGTGTTCCTCGCGATCCTCACCAGCAAGGCTGAAAGCGCCGGCCGGGAAGTGATCGCCGTGGACCCCCGAAACACCTCCCGCACCTGCCCGCCCTGCGGGCACACCGCGAAGGAGAACCGGCCCACACAGGAGAAGTTCCACTGCGTCAGCTGCGGCCACCAGGCGCACGCCGACACCGTGGGAGCCGTCAACGTTCTACGGGCCGGGCTGGCCCGTCGCGACGCCCACCCGGGTTAGCGAGAAGCCCCCGGCTTTAGCCGGGGGAGGAGTCACGTGCCAGGATGCCCATCCGAACACCGAACAGGACCGACGACGAAGGAGACACCCGTGGCCAACGCCCGGTTCGCCACCCTGCACACCACGGCGGGCCCGATCCGGCTGGAACTGTTCCCGTTCCACGCGCCGAAGACGGTCCGCAACTTCGTCGAACTCGCCGAGGGCGCCCGGGAGTACACCGACCCGCGCACCGGGGAGCCGGGCAGCGGCCCGTACTACGACGGCACGACCTTCCACCGGGTGGTCAAGGGCTTCATGATCCAGGGCGGCGACCCGACCGGCACCGGCACCGGCGGGCCCGGCTACGCCTTCCCGGACGAGTTCCACCCGGAGCTGTTCTTCACCAAGCCGTACCTGCTGGCGATGGCCAACTCCGGCCCGGGCACGAACGGTTCGCAGTTCTTCGTCACGGTGGGCACCCCCACCCACCTCAACCGCAAGCACACCATCTTCGGCCAGGTCGCCGACGCCGCCTCCAAGGCCGTGGTGGACGCGATCGCCGCCGCCGAGACCGACGGCGAGCGCCCGGTCCAGGACGTGGTGATCACCGAGGTCGAGATCACCCACGCGTGAGCCCGGGGCCGGCGGCCTTCCCGCCCTGCCCGGTACGCGGGGTGCGCGCCCGCTACGTCCACCAGGGCGGCTGCCCGGGCGCCGTCGCCGACGCGACGGTCGACTTCGAGCCGTGGGAGGAGGGTGTGCACCTGGAGGTCGCCGACGGCGCCACCGTGCGCGGGACCCCCGGGGCCGGAGACCTCGACCGCTACCATGCCGCCCTGGCCGAGGGCGTGCGTGCCGAGCTGGCCGAGCAACTGCCCGGCACCGTCACGGCGTTGGCGCTGGTCGTGCACCACACCACGGTGCACGACGTGGACACCAGCGAGTACGCGTACCGCAGGGCCGGACGGGCGGCGGTACGCGAGGTGCTCGCCCTCCTGGACGCCGAACGGCCGAGCCGCCGCCCGCAGAAGTACGGTCGGCGGCAGGGGAGTTGACGCGGGCGGGAGTCCAGGCCGGAGCTCAGCAGCCGCCGGCCGGGCGCTCCCGGGTCACCAGGTCGGCGCGCCCCGCCGTGGCGTCCAGCCACACCACCCGGGTGCCCCGGTCGGCGGCCACCGCGTACTGGCCGCCGCGGTCGCAGGAGACCCGCTGCGCCGGGCCGCCCGCCAGCGGCACCTGCCACAGCTTGGGCAGCGCCGCGTTGGTCCAGCCGCCGGCCGGCTTCGCCGACGTCAGCTGGTAGCTGACGGCCTGGTCGGAGGCGGTCAGCGTGGCGAACCGGGGGGCCTGCGGGGAGTTCGCGGGCAGCACGTCCACGATCCCCGAGCCGTCCACCGCGCCCGAGCGGATGGTGCTGCGCCCGGCCGGGTCGACGGGGGTGTCCAGCCAGACCAGGCGCCCGCCCGCCAGCAGGGTGGAGGAGGTGCGGCTGGGGCCGGAGCCGGCCGGGGCGTGCGCGGTGTACTGGGCGGTGACCTTGCCCGCCGCGATGGAGTAGACGGTCGGGGCGTTCACCGTCCGGTCGCCGTCCTGCCAGGTCTCGGTCCAGCCGATCAGGCCGTCGCGCAGGGTCAGGCCGAAGAGGCCGTGCCCCTCGGGCAGCGGGATCCCGACCGCCGGGGCCCCGTCGTGGACGAGGTAGGCCCGGGTGCGGCCGGTGGTGTGGTCGGTGAGCGCGTAGGCGGTGTCCGGGCCGGAGACCTGGAGCCCGTCGAGGCTGTCGGTGGTGCGCAGCAGGCTGCGCACCGGGCCGGTGCCGGTGAGCGGGGCGGTGAGGATCTCCTTGCCGGGGCCGCCGGTTCCGCCCTGGGCCTCCCAGACGGCGGTGGTGCCGTCGGTGGCGGCCCAGCTGTGGAAGCGGCCGTCCTGGGGGCTGAGCCGTACGGGCTTGCCGCGGCCGTCGGTGGTGCCGGTGTACAGCCCGTTGCCGTCGGGGCCGTCGGCCAGGAGGACCCAGTGGCCGTTGGCGGCGACGGGGGTGGCCTGGCCGTTGGGGGCGGCGGGCAGCAGGGTGCGGGCGTCCATGCCGAGCCGCTGCTGCCAGCCGGCCCGGATCCCGTGGGCGTCGAACGCGGCGGCGACGGAGCGCAGTTGGCGCTTGTCCAGGCCCTGGTCGCGGCCGGCGGCGAGGACGGCGTCGCGTCCGGCGAGGAAGTCGTCGGAGGGGGTGAGGTAGTCGGCGAGGGCGTGGTAGACGACGCGGTCGGCGGTGAGCGGGTCGAGGGTGCGCCGCACGTCCCACAGGGCGCCGCCGAAGATGGTGGAGTTCAGGTGCACCCCGCCGGTGTCGACGTCCAGGGTGCCCAGGTAGTCGTCGACGGTGGTGCGGTGGTCGTCCAGGCGGCGGTTCGCGCACTCCTGCGGGGTGCCGGTGCGGCACAGTGACTCGCCGAGCAGTGCGGCGGTGGGGTCGTCCATGGCCAGGCCGCGGGCGGTGACCTCGATGGCGTTGCCGAAGTAGTCGGCGAGTGCCTCGTTCATGGCGCCGGACTGGCCGAAGTAGGTCAGGTTGGCGGTGTGGTCGATGACGGCGTGGGTCATCTCGTGGCCGGAGACGTCCAGGGCGGCGGAGAAGGGGTAGTGGCCCGGGAGGGCGCCGTAGACCATCTTGCTGCCGTCCCAGAAGGCGTTCGGGAACGGGGCGCCGTGGTCGCTGACGTTGACCACGGAGACGATCGGGCCGCCCTGGCCGTCCAGGCCGTTGCGGCCCAGGCGGTCGCGGTAGAAGTCGTACACGATCCCGGCGTTGACGTGGGCGTCGGTGGCGCCGTCGTCCCCGGTGGCGGCCGGGAAGGCGGGGGTGGGGGAGGAGGCGGGGACGGCGTCGGCGGGCATGACGTGGTCGAAGTCGCCCTCGTCGCGGCCGCCGGCGTCGTAGGTGGTGACGGCGGCGGGGCGGGTGAGGTCGGTGAGCTGGTAGCCGCCGTCGGGGCGCTGGGCGATGTTGACGGCGGTGGGGCGCCCGTGGGCGTCGGGGGCGGTGCCGGTGGCGGGGCGCAGGCCGTCGGCGGTGGCGGCACCGGGGGCCGTGGTCGCGGCCGCCGGGCGGGGCGCGCGGGCGTCGTGGGCGAGGGCGACGGTGCCGGTGGTGGCGTCGACGTACACCTCGCGAGCAGTGGCGCCGGTGCCGCCGGTGCCTCCGGTTCCGCCGGTGCCGGGGCGCACGGTGTAGTGCTCGGTCAGGCGGCCCGGGCCGCCGGGCAGGACGACGGCGCCCAGGTCCTCGGCGGTGGCGCCGGTGCGCTGCTGCGGGTCGCTCAGCGCGTCGAGCGCGGCGGCGCGCAGGGCCTCGGCCGGGACAGCGGGGGTGGTGGGGGCGGTCAGGCCGGTGAAGTAGCGTCCGCCCACCGACTCGACCTTCTGGGCGTCGCCCTGTCCGGTGAGGTGCACCAGGTACTGGCCGCCGAGGACGGGGATCCCGCCGTGGCGCTGCTCGAACCTGACGGTGCGCCGGCCGTCGGGGCCGGGGGTGGAGGCGAGTTCGGTCAGCTCGCCGGTGTCGACGCGGTAGCGCTCGGGGTGGGCGGCCAGGTGGTCCCGGGCGGCCCGGACCGGGTCGCCGGGGGCGGGTTCGGCCAGGCCGGTCACCAGCTGCGGGGCGGCGGTGTCCCGGCCCTCGACCAGGGCGGGCACCGGGTCGGCGCCACCGGCGCTCGGCGCGGACGCCGGCGCGGGTGCCGGTGCGGCCAGGGCGGTCGGCGCGGTCAGGGCCAGCGCCACGGTGGCGGCGGCGACGGCCAAGGTACGGGCGGTGCGCGGGTGTTGGGGCACAGCGGTCCTCTCGCGTGCGGATGCGGGGGTGCGACGGCACGGCGGTGCGGTCGCGCCCACCCACCATATGCAGTCAAGCGACATATGTCGATTGACTGCTCATCAAGTGCGGTCCCGCGCGCTTCCCCGCTCCCCTCGACGTCCCCGTGCGGGAGGTGCGTTCACGCACCTCCCGCCCGGTGCCACCGCTCCCGCAGGTCCTCGGCCGTCCAGCGGCCCAGGAACACCGCGCCGTAGACGGTGAACGGGAGGGGCAGGGCGAACAGCGGCACCGACAGCCAGCTCGGCCGGCCGGTGCTCATCCGCCCCCGGTCGTCCAGCCACACCGTGATCTCGTGGCCCCGCGGATACGGCCCCTGCGGCCGCTCCGCGCTGAACTCCCGCCCGTCGACGCTCCAACGGAACGTGCAGGCATAGGTCTTCGCACCCAGGCCGCCGCCGTCCCCGCCCGGCTCCTGGCCGCTCACCCGGCAGCCCGTCACCCAGGCCGTCGTACGGCGCGGATGGCCCAGCCGCTCCCGCACGGTGCCGGCGACCTGCGCGGCCAGGAACACCGTGAGCAGTGCCAGCAGCAGGAACCCCACCGCCCGGGTGCCCGTCCCGCGCTCCCGCTCCGGGGCCCGGCGGCGCACCGGGAACCAGGCCGCCGGCAGCGCCACCGCCGCCGCGGCGCACAACCACCACAGCCACCCGGGCACCGGATCGTCCTGCGACCACGGCCACAGTGCGGCCGAGCCCGCGAGCGCCAGCGTCACCGTCGCCGCCGCGGTCACCGCCACGCACCGTCGTTCGAACCCCGTCCCGGCCACACCCGCCCCCCGACGCCGCAGTCCCGCCACCGCTCCCGATCCTGGGGTCGCCCGGCCCCCGCGGCCAGGCTTCTCCTGCGACGGTGACAGGGCTGCGACATCGTCACGGCCGCACCGCCGCACCGCCGCACGGCCGCACCGCCGGGGCCCGGCCGGCGGGGCGTCAGCCCGTGCGGCGTACGGGGGTCTCGTCCTCCGCGCCCGCCACCCAGGCCGGCAGGGGCTCGCGCCCGGCGAGCCAGCCGGCGGCCGGACCGCCCAGGCCGGTGCGGGCGGCGACCACGCCGCCGGTGATGGCGCAGGTGGTGTCCACGTCGCCCAGGCCCTCGGCGGTGCTCCACAGGGCGTCGGTCAGGCTGTCGAGGTGGTGGGCGGCCGACCACAGGGCGAAGGGCGCGGTGTCGCCGGCCCGCACCCGCTGCCCGTTGCCGAGCAGGTCTGCCGCGCGCCAGGGCTCGGTGTCCGGGGCGAGCTCGGCGGCCCGGGCCAGGCCCTCGCGCACCGGGCCGGCCGGGGTGCGCCCGGCCACCTCGGCGAGGAAGGCGGCCCCGGCCGGCGCCGGAGCCGGAGCCCCGCCGCCCTCGCGTCCGCGCGCGGCCAGCGCGGCCGCCAGCGCCACGGCCACCGCGCCGGCGATCCCCTCGGGGTGGGCGTGCGTCACCTCGGCCGACAGCGCGGCCTGTTCCGCGGCCTCGTCCAGGTCCGCGTGGAACCAGGCGCCCAGCGGTGCCACCCGCATCGCCGCACCGTTGCCCAGGCTGCCCTGCCCGTCGAACAGCTTGCGCGACTCCTCGCGCCACGCCGACGGCCGCGCGGCCAGCCGGGGCAGCAGCAGGCTCATGCCGTTGCCGTAACCGCGGTAGGCGTCGGCCAGGTACGTCACCCCGAAGGCCTCGGCCAGGCGCTCCTGGTGCACCGCCTCGTACGCGGTGAGGATCCCGTACACCGACAGCGCCATCGCCGTGTCGTCGGTCCAGTGCCACGGGGTCTCCGGCGGCACCCGCCGGGCCCGGATCTGTGCGAATGCCACCTTCGGTGTCCGGAAGAGCGGGAACCACCGCTCGCCGAAGCCGTCCCCGAGCGCCAGGCCCTCCAACGCGTCACGTGCTGCCGAATACGTCATGGCCGCATGATCGCACCGGCCGCGCCCCGGTGGCAGGGTGGTCCGGCGTCAGTTCGCCGTGACCGGGAGCAGGCCGCGCTCGCCGAAGACCTTCTTGGCGACGAAGGTCGCGTTCAGCGCCTTGGGGAACCCGCAGTACACCGCCGAGTGCAGCAGCGCCTCGGTGATCTCGACGGGGGAGAGGCCGACGTTGAGCGAGGCGTTGATGTGGACCTCCAGCTGCGGCTCGCAGCCGCCGAGCGCGGTGAGCATCCCCAGCGTCACCAACTGCCGGTCGCGCGGTGCGAGTTCGGGGCGGCTGTAGACGTCGCCGAAGCCCCAGGCGACGACCTGGTGGGCCAGCTCCGGGCTGATGTCGGCCAGCGCGTCCACCACCCGCTGCCCGCCCTCCCCGTCGACCCGGGTGAGCACCTCCATGCCCCGCTCGAACCGCTCCCGCCGCTGCCCGGCCCCCTGCTCCGAAACGCCCTGCTCCGAAACGCCCATGGCGCCCGTCCTCTCCTCGTGCCTGTTCCCGTGTCGCGGCCCCGGCCGACCGGCCCTGACCACGGAAGGAACCGTAGGACTTGGAGTGCGCTCCAACTCAAGCCGGGCGCGGAACCACGGCCTCCACGACACCCGGACGCACGACACCCCGTCAGGGCGCCTGTTGCGGTTGGGTCACGGAGTGTCCGATTCATCGGGCATTGCACGGGAGTGTGGTGATTGTTTTTGTTGGCGAGAATGTCATCGGACTCTCATAATCCCTGCTGAGAGACGTGATGGCCGGTCCGGGAAGGCCGCGGGGGAGCGGATTTCCGACGGTGGCCCACGTGCGACATTTCCGATCATTCCCATGGGGGAGTCCTTTGCCCGCGCCCGAGAACGAGAGCGCCGCGTTCACCGATCCGCCGCCGCTGCCGCAGCAGCCGGCCGTCGTAGCGCAGTCGGCCGCCGTGCCCGAGCCCGCAGCCGCGCCGGAAGCGGCTGCCGTGCCCGAGCCCACGGCGACCGCGGCCCCGCGCCGGCTGCCGCGCGCCGTCGGCGTCGCGCTGGCCACCGCCGGACTGCTCGCCGTCACGGCGGCCAGCGCCGCGGTGACCGTCGCCGTCGGCAAGCCGGACGGCCGCCCGGCCGCCGCACCCGCGCCGCGTGCCACCGCTGCCGCCACCGCCCCGGCGAGTGCCGGTGCGAGTGCCTCCGCGAGCGCCACGCCCTCCGCCGTACCCGTCCCGGTGCCGACGGCCGTCCCGACCGAGCCCGCCCCGGCCAGCACCGTCAAGGGCACCGTCAGCGGCGGCAAGCACGACGGCGACCTGCGCTACTTCCTGCTCCCGATCCCGGCCGGCGGCGAGTCCTACGGGCCCGCCGACGGGATGGCGATGACCCGCGACGACGTCTCCGAGATGTTCGGCAAGCCGGACGACATCGACACCATCCTCAGCCGCCTCGGCTACCGCGACGGCGCCACCCGCACCTACCGCACCGCCGACGGCACGGCCGAAGTCACCGTCACCCTGCTGCACTTCGGCTCCGCCGACCTGGCGAGCCGGTTCGTCCAGGGCTACACCGTCAAGTCGCAGGAAGCGATCGACATCGACGGCGACCCCAACGCCCACGGCTTCCGCCGCAAGCCCAAGAACGAGGCCTACACCGGCTCGATGACCGGCATCTCCAGCCAGGGCGACGTCCAGTACACCGTCGACGTCGAGGTCAAGGGCACGCCGGACAAGGCGCTGCTGAACGACCTGATGAAGCGCCAGCGCGAGTGGCTCGCCTCCGGGGGCTGAGCCCGCGCCCGCGCGCCCGCCCCACGACGTCCTCCCGCCCCTCCTCCTCTGGAGTCGCTTCCGTGACCACCGAACCCGAGCAGCCGCCGGCCGCGGCCGCCGACCCGTCCGCGTCAGCCGCGTCGGCCGCGTTGGTCGAACCGCCGACGCCGCCGCTGCCGCCCGTACCACCAGTACCGCCCGCACCGCCCGTACCACCGGTCCCGCCGGCCCCGCCGGTGCCCCCCGTCCCGGCCCCGTCCCCCTGGTCGGCCGAAGGCGAGGCGATGGCACACCGGACGGCGCACCAGGCCCCGGCCGCACCGGAGCCCGACCCGGCCGCGCAGGAGTCCGCGGCCCCGGCCGTGGACGTCTACGCCGACTTCCTGTCGGCCGGCCCCGAGACCGCCCCGCGCCCGTCGCGCCGCCCCCGCCCGGTGCTGCTGTCCGTCTGCGCCCTGGTCGTGGGCGTGCTGGCCGGCGGCAGCGTCGGCTACGCGATCCAGGCCCAGCGCCCGCCCACGCCGCTGCCGCCGCTCCAGGTCGCCCTGCCCGCCTACCCGGCCGAGACGGTCGACCCGGCCGCCCTCGCCGCCGCCCAGCCCCCGCCGCCCGCCATCGAGGGCGACCTGCGCAAGCTGCTGGTCAGCGCCCCCGACGGCAGCACCGCCTGGGGCGACTACCCGGACAAGCCCGGCTGGATGTCGATCGGCGAACTCGCCGAACGCAAGGGCGACGCGGCCGTCGTCTTCAAGGACCTCGCCACGTCCGGCTTCCGGCGCGCCGCCGAGGTGGACTGGATGAAGGGCGACACCCGCTACCGGGTCACGCTCACCCAGTACACGCCCGAGCACATCGACGAGGCCGCGGCCTTCCACGGGCAGACCTTCGCCGACGACACCGACGGCGGCTACCGGGTGGACCCGGAACCCAGGCAGTGGTCCGACACCAAGGAGCAGTACTACTACGGCCACGCCGCCGCCCAGCGCGGCACGGTGCTGATGACCGTGGAGGTCTTCAGCCCCAAGCCGGTGGAATCCGGGGACCTCAAGGCCCTCGCCAAGCAGCAGTGGGAGCGGCTGACATGACCGACGACTCCGTGAGCGCCGTGCCGGCCACCCCGGCCGAGCCGCATGCCCCGGCCGAGCCGCACGCCCCGGCCACCCCGGCCGAGCAGGCCCCCGAACCGGCCGCGCCCGCAGGCGAGTTCGCCCCGGCGGGCGAGCCCGCAGCGCCGAACCCGACCCCGGATTCGCCCCCGAACCCCGCCTCCCGCCGCCTGCTGCGCGCGGGCGCCGCCACCGTCGCCGCCGCCCTGGTCGGCGTGGTCATCGGCGTCGGCATCATCAAGACCCAGTACGACGACCCCGCCCCGGTCGCCGCCGCCGGCCCCACCGGCACCCCGGCCCCGGCCGCCACCCCCACGCCCTTCGGCGCCAAGTCCAACGGCAGCCACTTCGGCTCGCTGCGCGACCTGCTGCTGCCCGTCCCGGCCGGCTACGCACCGGGCCCCGACGAGGGCGGCTACGGCAACGACACCGAGCTCGGCGCCGGGCAGCTCTCCGACGAGATGGACGCCGAACTCCAGCAGGTCCCCAAGGACAAGCGCGACAAGCTCCGCTCCTACTGGCAGGGCCTGCACGTCAAGGGCAGCGGCGTGCGGACCTACCGCAACGACGGCGGCAACCTGGTGGTCGGCCTGCGGCTGCGCCAGTTCAACCAGCAGGAGGTGCAACGGATCAACGAGTACACCGCGGTGTTCACCGGCGACACCGGCATCTTCCGCTCCGGCCCGCAGGTCCCCGGCCACCCCGAGGCGCACTGCTACCTGATGCCCGCGGCGCCGTCCGCGCCGATCGACTACCTGGAGTGCTCGGCCGCCGAGGGCGACCTCCTGGTGATCATGAGCGCCGAGGGTGTGGCACCGCTCCCCAAGGACAGGATCGTGGCCCTCTTCACCATGCAGCTCGACCGCCTCGCCAGCCCCGGAGCCTCCGTATGACCGACCACGCCGCCACCCCGCAGCCCGGGCCCGGGTCCGAGCCCACCCCGCAGCCCGCCCCGGAGTCCGGGCCCGCCCCGCAGCCCGCCGCCGACCCGGCCCCCACGACGGCGCAGACCGCCGAGGAGCCGACCGCCGAGGTACCGACCGCCGAGGAGCGGGCCCTCGCGGCCCAGGCCGCCGAGGAGCAGGCCGCCCACCGCACCCGCCGCCGCAAGGCCGCGGTGCGCTGGGGCTGCGCCGTCCTGGTGTTCGCCCTGGCCGGTACCGGCACCGCGCTGGCCGTCACCGCGCCCGAGCGCACCGACATCCCCGGCCTGGCCACCGCCGGCGACGGCCGCTACACCTTCCCGCCGCTGGCCCTGCCGCCGCTGCCCTCGGGCAAGGCCGCGCCCAACCTCAAGGACAAGGCCAAGGACAAGGGCGCGGCCGTGCACCTGGCGGACCTGCGCCACCTGCTGCTGCCCGTGCCCAAGGAGGCCGGCGGCTCGGTGAACCCGCCGGTCTTCCCGGCCCCGACGGCCCCGACGCTCCCGGCGGGCTCGGCCTCGCCCACGGCTTCGCCCTCCGACACCCCGTCGGGGACCCCCTCGGCCACGGCGGGCCCGAGCGCCTCCGGCACGGCCACCGCGAGCCCCGAGGGGGCGGCCCCGGCGAACTGGGTGTCCTGCGACGCGCTGCTCGGCGACCTGCAGAACCCGGCCCGGATGCGGACCCTGCTGCGGCAGAACGTGTGCCGCGCGGCCACCGTCCGGGAGTGGACCGCCTCCGACGGCACCAGCACCCGGATCCGGCTGATGCGCTTCGGCACCTCCGCCGAGGCCTGGGACACCTTCTCCCGGACGCGCTCGGAGATCCAGCTCAAGGCCGCGCCCGACGCGAGGACCGCGCCCTCCTCGGCCGACGGCGAGCTGCCGGACGGCGTCGAGGTGACCCGCAAGGAGTCCAGGGAGACCGCCGGCAAGGACGTGCCGACGACCCGTCTGGCGTTCGTGTCGGCCTCCGACGTGGTGGCCGTGATCACCATGACCAACCCGCGCGGCGTGCCCGCCGCGGCCTTCCGCCAGGTGGTCGACCTCCAGTCAGACCTGCTCGCCTGAGCCCTGAGCCCGGCGCCCACCGCAGCCCCCGAGGGCCCCGCACCCCCCGCGCGTGAAACCGGCGGGTGCGGGGCCCTCGGGTCATCACGGCGCGGCGGGCGTCGGGACGATCCAGAGCTCGGCCGGGCCGTTGATGATCGCCGACTCCAGCCGGGCGGGTGCCGGGCGGGAGGGGTCCAGGGCGCTGTCGGGGTGGGCGCCGAACAGGCCGGCCAGGGCGACCTCGGCCTCCAGGCGGGCCAGGGGCGCGCCGAGGCAGAAGTGCGGGCCGTGCCCGAAGGCGAGGTGCTCCTTGTCGGGGCGGGTCGGGTCGAACTCGTCGGGCCGGTCCGGGTGGAGGTCCGGGTCCCGGCCGGCCGCGCCGAAGCCGAGCAGGATCGGTTCGCCGCGGCGGATGACCACGCCCTCGCCGAGGTCGATGTCCTCCAGCGGGTAGCGCAGCGGGACGTGCATGACGGGGCTCTCGTGGCGCAGGGTCTCCTCGATGACGTCCTCCCAGCCGAGGGCGCCGGTGCGGACGGCGGCCAGGTGGCGGGGGTGGGTGAGGAGGGCCTGGACGGTGCTGGTGATGAGGTTGACGGCGGTCTCGTACCCGGCGCCGAGCATCAGGAACAGGGTGTCGCGGGACTCCTCCTCGGTGCGTCCGGTGTCGCCGCCGGTGCTGAGCGCGGCGACGTCGCTGGCGAGGTCGGGGCCGGGTTCGCGCCGTTTGAGCTCCAGCAGGTCGGTCAGCGCCACGTTGATCTCGGCGCGCGAGAGCGTCATCTGCTCGTTGGCCGCCGTGGTGGTCAGCAGGGCGTCCATCGCCCGGCCGATCGGGGGCCGCAGGCCGGCGGGGACGCCGAACAGGTCGCAGATCACCGTCATGGTCAGCGGCAGGGACAGCGCCCGGCGCAGGTCCACGGCCTGGCCGGGGGCGAGTTCGCCCAGTGCGCCGACGAGGGCGGCGGTGGTGGCCTCGATCCGGGGGCGCAGCGCGGACACCCGCCGGGGCGAGAAGGAGGTCGCCATCCGGCGCCGGGCGGAGCGGTGTTCGTCGCCGTAGCGGTTGAAGAAGTTCTGCTGGAAGGCGATCGGGCCCATCGGCCAGCCCTCGGGCACCGCGGCCAGGCCGGGCCAGTGGCGGCGCGCGTCGCGGGAGATGCGGGGGTCGCCGGTGAGCGCGCGGATCACCGGGGCGCGGGTCACCGACCAGGCGATGATGCCGTCGGGGAGTTCGACCCGTACGGCCGGTCCGGCGCAGCGCAGCCGCGCGTTCTGCTGGTGGAGGGTGCGGGCGGTCATGTCGAGCACGGGGCAGCGGGGGGCGTCCGGAGCCATGGGCTTGCTCCTCGGGGAGCTCGGGGCCGGGGTCTGAGCTCCGTTGTAGAGGGGGGTCGGTCGGGCGTCAACGGCGCACGGGCGCGGTCGCCGCGCGCCCGCCCGGACGGCTCCGTGCGGTCGCCGGGCCCGGTGGCCGTACGGTCGCCGGGGTGCTGCGCCGGCCCGGCCCGGCCGGTGTGCCGTACCCGAACGGTCCGCCGGGCGCCGGGCGGTGACGAAACGGTGACAAATCTCTGATGCCTCCCTTGCGTCAACCGGTGCTCCGCGGACTTACGATCATCGGCGCCCGGTGACCACACCGCCGGGTCACCACACATGGGGGAACGACGGATGAGCACACCGGCACCGGGCGGGTTCGGGGTCAACCACGCCGCGCTGGACAAGGCGCACGCCACGCTGACCAACCTGGCCCACGACTGCCCGGGCGCGGGCGCGGTCGCCGACGACGCCACCGGGACGGCGGTCACGGGCCTCAAGAACTGGGACAGCGCCGGGGCGTTGAAGGACTCGCTGGACGAGTGGCACCAGCAGGTCAAGGCGCTGACCGGGCGGCTGAACGCCAATGCGGGCGCGATGCAGAGCACCGGCGCCAACTACCGCAGTACCAACCTGTCCATCGCCCAGTCCCTCCAGGTGCAGTGACCATGCTCGGATACGAAGACGTCATCAACGCGAACCCGGACGCGCTGACCGCCGCCGCCACCCAGTGGCGGGCGATGGCGACCCGCTTCCACACCATGCAGACCACCATGGAGCAGGACGTCCTGGGCGGCGCGGGCAACGGCGGCGGCATCGGCGGCAACGGCCTGTTCACCCCGGGCGGCCCCGGCCTGCCGGGTAGCGGCAACGGCCTGACCGGCGGCCCCTGGTGGACGGGCGGCACCGCGAACCTGGCCAACACGGCGCTGCTGGCCACCAAGGGCCAGATCGTCGACGCCCAGACCGAGGCCAACGCGATGGCCTCGCTGCTCGACGAGGCGCACGCCGACTTCGCCGCCGCGCAGAAGCAGACCCGCGACGCCGCCGACGGCGCCGTCAAGGACGGCTTCAAGGTGACCGGCACCGGCACGGCGGTGTTCGACGAGAGCACGCTCGACCCGGCCACCCGCCAGGCCCTGCACCACGACCCGGAGGGCCGGCAGTCCTACCAGGACGCGGCCGACAGGTGGACCAAGGCGATCACGGCCGGCGTCCAGGCCGCCACCCGCGCCGACCAGCGCATCGCCGCCGCCCTGCGCGGCGCCTCCAAGGCGGGCAACCCGCTGGACACCACCTTCAACGGCCAGGCCGTGGGCGGCGGCGACGCCGGTGACGCCCAGCGCGCCGCCGCCCTGGCCACCCACCTGGACGACCTGACCCCGGAGCAACTGGTCCAGCTGCAGGACCTGATGAAGGACAAGGCCGACCACCCCGCCTTCTCCCAGGGCCTGTTGGACCGGCTCGGCCCGGACGGCATGCTCAAGCTCGCCGGGAAGCTCAGCAGCCCCGGCGGCGACAAGAAGGCCGCCTACACCGACCTCCAGGGCGGCCTCACCCACGCGCTGGCCTCCGCCACCCAGGACACCGACACCGACTTCTACCGGCGCTGGCGCGCGGGCATGGCCAAGGTCGGCTGCGACGGGGACCACAACTACGGCTCCAACACCGATCCGGTGTACGGGTACCAGGTCCTGACCACGCTGATGACCAAGGGCGACGCGAAGTACTCGGCCGGGATGCTCGGCGACCTGGCCGACGACATCACCGCCGCGGAGAAGAAGACCCCCGACGCGTGGGCCTACAAGGCCAACCACAACGGCACCGCGCTGGGCGCCGACCCGCTGGACAACGTGCTCGCGATCATGGGCCGCGAGCCGGACGCCGCCACCGCCTACCTGGACCCGAGCGCGGGCGGCGGCAACCAGCACCTGCACTACCTGCTCAAGGACCGCAAGTGGCCCGAGGGCTGGGTCACGTCGATGGCCGGCCCGTTCAAGACGCCCGACCCGCTGGCGCAGAGCGGCCTGGGCGCGGCGCTGGAGGCCGCCACCACCGGCCAGCCGGCCGGCGCCCCGCACACCGGGCACCACACCGAGGCCCAGGCCCGGATCATGCACGACACCGTCACCACCCTGGACGAGGGCCAGGGCGGCACCAAGGTCAACGCCAACCTGCGCCAGCCGCTGGCCAACGCGCTGGCCGACTACACCAACGACAGCCACGAGATCTTCAACGGCCGCAACTCCCAGTACCTGGACCACGGCAGCACGGTGTGGACCGACGCGAACGGCACCGTGCACATGGGCGTCGGCGAGGACAGCCTGGTGCGGGTGATGCGCGGACTGTCCGACAACCCCGACGCCTACGCCACCCTGCACCAGGCCGAGAGCGCCAAGATCGCCCAGGAGCTGTCCTCGATCGGGCCCAACCCCTCGCAGAACGACATCCAGGACGTGATGAACAAGGGCGCCGCGAGCCTGGGCGTCTACGACGCGATCCGCGCCGACGTCGCCATGGGCCAGCGCGACGACGCCAACCTCCAGGCCGACTGGAAGGCCAAGGTGGCCTACCACGTGGTCGGCGCCCCGCTCACCCCCATCCCGTGGGTCGGCGACAGCGCCCAGCGCCTGGTCGACACCTGGGCCTGGGAGTGGGACAACCAGATGAAGGACCACAACAACAGCGTCGCCAACGCCAAGATCTCCGACACCTACCTGGACGCCAACAACGAGATGACCCACCTGGTCAGCGGCTGGGCCAAGGACCGCGGCACGGACCCGGACAGCAGCATGATCCACGTCGTCGAGGACGCCTCCCACGACCGCCGCTCCACCAGCGCCACCACCGCGGGCCACTTCCTCGGCCGCGGCAACTCCTGACGCACCGTCAAACTCTTGGCGCACCGTCAATTTTTGACACACCGTCAACTCCACTGCGGCCGCCGCCCCCAGGCCTGGGGGAGGCGGCCGCAGCGCGTCCTCAGGAGCGGTGGTACTGGACGGGGGTGTGCACCTCGCCGCCCAGCTCGCCGGCCGCGCGGCGGGCCCAGGAGGGGTTGCGCAGCAGCTCGCGGCCGAGCAGGACGGCGTCGGCGCGGCCGGCGGCGAGGATCTCCTGGGCCTGGGCCGGCTCGGTGATCAGGCCGACGGTGGCCACCGGCAGGCCGACCTGGTCGCGCACCGCCTCGGCGAAGGGCACCTGGTAGCCGGGGCCGGCCTCGATCACGGCGTCCGGCACCAGGCCGCCGGTGGAGACGTCCAGCAGGTCCACGCCGTGCGCCTGGAGCTCCTTGGCCAGGCGGACGGTGTCCTGCGAGGTCCAGCCCTCGCGGCCGTCCTGCGGGTTCTCGGTGAGCCAGTCGGTGGCCGAGACGCGGAAGAACAGCGGCAGCTCCTGGGGCCACACCTCGCGCACCGCGTCGACGACCTCCAGTGCGAAGCGGATGCGGCCCTCGAAGGAGCCGCCGTAGGCGTCGGTGCGGCGGTTGGTCTCGGGGGAGAGGAACTGGTGGATCAGGTAGCCGTGGGCGCCGTGGACCTCGACGACCTGGAAGCCCGCCGCCAGGGCGCGCCGCGCGGCGTCGGCGAACTGCCCGACGATCTCGCCGATCTGATCGACCGTCAGCTCCTCGGGGGTGGTGTGCTCGGGCGAGAAGGGCAGCGCGCTGGGGGCGACCGGGGTCCAGCCGTGCTCCTCGTCGGGGCTCAGGGCGCGCCCGCGGTCCACCCAGGTCCGCTCGGTGGAGGCCTTGCGCCCGGCGTGCCCGAGCTGGACGGCCGGGACGGTGCCCTGCGCCTTGAGGAAGTCGGTGATCCGGCGGAACGCCTCGACCTGGGTGTCGTTCCACAGCCCGAGGTCGTACGGGCTGATCCGCCCCTCGGGGCTGACCGCCGTGGCCTCCGTGATGATCAGCCCGGTGCCGCCGGCGGCCCGCGCCGCCTGGTGGGTGTAGTGCCAGTCCGTGGGGGCCCCGGCGGCCTCTCCGGCCGGTGCGGCGCTGTACTGGCACATCGGCGGCATCCAGACCCGGTTGGGAACGGTCAGCTCCCGCAGCGTGTACGGGGTGAAGAGGGTGGTGCTCATGTCGGACTCCCAGTGGGAACGGCAGCGCCAGGACACAGGCGCTTGCTGATGCGCTTTATATGTCCAAACAATAGTTGCACGGGACGATACTTTCAACGGCGGCCGCCCGCCCGGGGGGCCTCAGCCCCCCGACGGCGGCGACAGCAGGGCGCGGGCCCGGTCGGCCAGGCCGTCGGCGCCGCAGTGTGAGGCCAGTTCCAGGCCCCGGGTCAGCGCGCTGCGGGCGCCCGGGTCCTGGAACCGGCCGTGCGGCGCCCCGTCCCGGCGGCCCAGCGCCTCACCCAGGTCGACCAGGGCGATCGCGTGCTCGTAGCGGGCCGGTGAGCGCTCCAGGTGCCGGACCGCCTCCGTCAGCAGTTCGGCCGCCGGCGCGGGCTCGTGCACCGCGGCGCACAGCCGCAGGGCGGTGCCGACGGCCGAGTCCGTCCGGGTCTCCCGGGCCCGCCGGACGCCCTCCTCGGCGAGGTCGCGGGCCCGGTCCGGCCGCTCGGGCGCCAGCGCGCGCGCCAGGTGCCCCAGCCACGGCGCCCACACCGTGTTGCGCCACCCCCGCGCGTCCAGGGCCGCCCCGGCGGCGGTCAGCGCCGCGGCCGCGCCCGGCGCGTCGCCCCGGGCCAGCAGCAGGCGGCCGTACAGCGTGCGGGCGTCGGGCAGCACCATCACCGTCGGGTACGGCGGGCCGAAGGAGTGCTTGCGCGCCAGCCGCAGGGCGTCGTCCAGCCGTCCGCGCGCGGCCAGGGTCTCGGCCAGCGCCCCGACCGCGTCCCAGTGCAGCGGGGTGCCCGGGCCGATCCGCGCGGCGGTGCGCAGCGCCCGGCGCAGGTGGTCCTCCGCCTCGGCGAGCGCGCCGCAGCGGAACCGCAGCATGCCGGTCAGCAGGTGGGCGAAACCGAGGTGGCCGCCGCTCCACCCGGCGACCTCGTAGGCGCGCACCGCCTCGGTGAACAGCTCCTCCGCCCGGTCGACCCGGTCGGCGTACAGGTAGCTGAGGCCCAGGATCCCGGGCAGCTCGAAGCCCCAGGTGGTGTTCGTCCAGCCCAGGCTCGCGGGCAGTCGGCCGCCCGGCAGCGCGGACTCGGCCAGTTCGAGCGCCCGCGCCCGGTCGGCGCCGCGCAGGGTCAGGTCCCAGCAGCGCAGCACGGCCACCGCGTGGGCCAGGCCGTCGTGTTCGAACACGCCGCCGCCCGGGGCCGTCGCGCCCGGGGCCGGGGTCCTCGGGGCCGTCGTGCCCGCGGCCGGCGCGCCCGGGGCCGTCGGGTCCGCGCCGAGGGCGGTGAAGGCCAGGCCGACCGCCCCCAGCATCCGGTGGAAGTCCGCCAGCCGCTGCGAGCGCCCCGGGCCGTCCTCGTCCTCGAACCGGAAGGCCGCGAACTTGACATCCTCCCCGCGCTAAAGCGCGGGGATTCCGGCCGCGCCTGTGGCACGGGGCTTGCGCCCGGTGCGGTCGGCGTTCCGGTGGGTTCCTGTTTCAGCGGGCCGTGCCTGGCGTGGGATCGCCACGCCGGGTCTCACCGGCCCTCCGCAGGCGTTTAGCCTGTCCGCCTGCCCGGCGGCCAGGATGTTCCGAGCGGCGTTGAGGTCACGGTCATGGAGCATGCCGCATGCGCCACAGGCCCACGCCCGGATGTGCAGGGGTTTGGGTCCGTCGCGGTGTCCGCACGCCGAGCACAGCTGGGACGACGGGAACGCGCGGGGCACGATGCCGACATGGCGTCCGTACCGGGCCGCCTTCTCCTTGAGCAGGCGCCGGAAGGTGGCCCATCCGGCGTCGTGGACGGACTTGGCCAGGCGGCCTCGGGCGAGGCCGCGCACGTTCAGGTCCTCCAGGTACACCGCTTGGTTCTCGCGGATGATCCTGGTGGTCTGCTGGTGCAGCCAGTCCTTGCGGGTGTCGGCGACCTTGGCGTGCGCCCTGGCGACCTTTCGGCGGGCCTTGGCCCGGTTCTTGCTGCCCTTGGCCTTACGGGACAGCTCCCGCTGTGCGGCCTTGAGCTTCTTCTCGGCCTTGCGGAGAAAGCGGGGGTTGTCGATCACGCTGCCGTCGGAGAGGACGGCGTAGGTGGTCAGCCCGAGGTCGATGCCGACCTCGGCATCGACCTCGGGCAAGTGCTCCGGTTCCACATCCACGACGAAACTCGCGTGGTACCTCCCGGCCGCATCCAGCACGACCGTCACCGACGACGGATCAGCAGGCAGCGGCCGCGACCACTTCACCCGCACGTCACCGATCTTCGCCAGGTTCAGCTTCCCGTTGCCCCGCAACCGGAATCCGTTGCGGGAGAACCGCAGCGACTGCCGGCTGTCCTTGCGCGACTTGAACACCGGCAGCCCCACCGGGCGTCCCTGCCGCTTACCAGACACCGAGTCGAAGAAGTTCCGGTAGGCCGTGTCCAGATCGCGCAGGGACGACTGCAACGCGTCCACCGACACCGACCCCAGCCACGACCGGGCATCCGTCCTCTTCGCCTCCGTGATCACCGACTTGGCCAGAGCACCGGTCGCAATCCTCGACCTGTCCGCCTTCCATGCGGCCCTCCGCAGGGCGAGCGCATCGTTGTACACCACCCGCGCACACCCGAACGTACGTGCCAGCAGCTGCCGCTGACCCACCGTCGGATAGATACGAAAGGAGTACCTGAGATGCACGAGAATCAACCTACCGGCAGGCACTGACAGTCAGACGCGGCCGCCAGCTGGGCGGTGCGCCCAGGCGGGCACCGCCTCTGACCTTCCTTCGACCACCGCCGCCCTCGGAGCATCGTTGCGTCGTCGCAGAGCGCCGAGGCTACTGCCGATCGGACGGCTCCGACACGAACCTGACAAGCCGTCAGATCCGGGCCCCGGAAATCCGCTGGCGCCGGCCCGCCAGGGCGGAGATACTCGCCCGTCGGCGGGGCGGACGGAAGGGGCGACGGGCGGGCGTGGAGGTCTTCGAGTGCGAGGGGTGCGGCGCCCCACTGACCGGGCCGCTGACGCGGGTCCCGTACCCGCTCTACGGCGGCCTCGGCTACGGCAACGGCGTGGACATGCCCGTCCTGATGGAATCGGGCACCTACGCCGTCGACGGGGACCCGGCCCGGGAGCGCCGCCCGATCGTGATCGCCCCCGGCGACGCCCACGGCACCGCCCTCGTCCAGCGGCGCGAACTCGGCGCCTGCTGCGGCATCGACGGCCGCTACGGCCCCAACGTCACCTGCGCCGGCTGCGGCCGCAAGGTGGCCACCAGGATCGACGACTGCTCGCTGTGGCAGGCCACCTGGCTGGAACCGTCCGCGGTGCGCCCCGTCCCGGCCGGCCCCGACGCCCCGATCGCCGACTGGCACACCGTCACCGACCGATGGTGCGCCACCGACCCGTCGGACGGCGACGGCAACCGGAGCATCCGCTGGGACGTGGAGGCCGCCGTGACCCTGGCCCACCTGGTCCACGCCGCCGACGGCGCGCCCCTGGACCTCGCCGCCGGCCCGCTCGCCCAGGCCTTCCGCCCCCTCCTCGCCCAACTGCCGCCCCCGGCGGCCGGACCGGCCCGCCCCGCCCTGCGCGCGGCCCTGGCCGGACCGGGCCGACCACTGCCCCACCGCCTGCCCGACCTCGCCGTCGTCCCGCGCCACCCCCGCACCGGCGAGTGCTGGCCCCCACCCCCCGGCGTGGCCGCCGTGCCGCTGGCCGCCGAGTTCTGGGCCGCCCTCACCTTCCGCGACGAACGCGAACTCGCGCCCGCCACCGGCGGCCTGCCCCCGGGCGTCGAACGCGACGACCCCCTCCCGCCCCACCCCCGCTACCCGGGGTACCTCGACCGGCGGGTCCTGCGGGCCGCGCTCAACCGCCTGAACGGCGTCGCCGACACGGCGGACGAGCCATGGTGAGGAGCGACGGCGGCGCCGCCCGGGGAACCCCGGACGGCGCCGCCGCCACGCACCAGTCGTCAGCGCACCGTGTGCGCCACCCGCTGCGCCGGGACGCCCGGGGCCCGGTCCGTACGCGGCGCGGCCGGGGAGGCGCCCAGCGCGGTGCCGCGGGTCTCTTCCGCCCACAGCACGCACACCAGCAGGCCCAGCGCCGTCACCCCGGCGGCGATCAGCATGGTCGGGCCGGTGCCCAGGCCGGTCAGCGACAGCGGCAGCAGGTAGGTGCCCACCGCGGCGCCGATCCGGCTGACCGAGGTGGCCATGCCCACGGCGGTGGCCCGGATCTCGGTCGGGAACAGCTCGTTGGGGTAGGTCCAGTCGAGCACGTTCGGCCCCCCGCACAGGAAGGCGTACGCGCACAGCGCGGTCAGCGCCACGGCCGCCGGGGCGGTGGGCCACACCCCCAGCAGCGCCAGCGGCACGGTCATCAGCGCGAAGGACCAGACGATGACGGGGCGCCGCCCCTTGGTGTCGATCAGGCGCAGCGCCGGGTAGCAGCCCAGCAGGAAGACCAGGCTGATCAGCCCGGTGCCCAGGGTCTCCGTCACGGTGCCGCCGGGCATGCCGAAGGAGGAGAGGATCTGCGGGCCGAAGGTGAGCATCGCGAACAGCGGGCCGACCTGGCACAGGAAGAACAGGCCGCAGAACAGGGTGCGGCGCCGGTAGGGCGGGGTCATCAGCAGCCGCAGCCCGCCGGCGGCGCGCTCGCGCCCGGCCGGGTCGGGCATCAGCTCGCGGCCGTCGACCCGCACCCCCAGGTGCTTCTCGACCACGCGCACCGCCTCGCCGACCCGCCCGTTGGCGGCCAGCCAGCGCGGCGACTCCGGCGAGCCGCGGCGGATCACCAGGAAGACCACGCACAGCACGGTGGAGCTGGCCAGCATCCACCGCCAGCTGCCCGGCCCGGCCAGCTCCAGGAACAGGTAGCCCACCACGTAGGCGAGCACCGAGCCGGCGTACCAGGCGACGATCTGCTGGCCGAGCAGCCGCCCGCGGTGCTTGGCGGGCAGCCACTCGGCCAGCAGGGAGGTGGCGATCGGGTAGTCGGCGGCCACCGCCATGCCGAGCACGAAGCGCAGCACGGTGATCGCCCACACCGAGTCGACCCAGAACGAGAGCACCGAGCAGGCGACCATCACCAGCAGGTCGGCGGTGTACATCACCTCCCGGCCGATCTTGTCGGTCAGCACGCCGAACACGGCGCCGCCGACGAACATGCCCACCAGGGCGGCGGCGCCGATCAGGCTGACCTCGGCGGTGGACAGTCCCAGCTCGGGGCGCATCCCGATCAGGGCGACACCGACGATGCTCAGGATGTAGCCGTCGAGCAGCGGCCCACCGGAACAGGCCAGGGCCAGCCTGCGGTGGAAGGCGGTATACGGGGCGTTGTCGATCGTTTGGGACATGGGTCTGCGGGTCCTCCGGGACGTACGGCCACGCGCTCTGCACGCGTCGCCGTGCGCCGGGTAGACGGCGGGGAACGACGCCGCCCACCGTGGACGGCGCCATCGTCCGATCACACCGGGCGACCGTCCACGGTTGCCCGGGTACGGAGGGTGAACCACCGGGGCGAAGGTCGGCCGGATTCGTGTCCAAGGTCCCGAAGCGGACAGGCCCTTCGCCCGTGCCGGTTTACGCCCCGCCCAGTCCTCACGGGCCCTGCCGCCCCCGCCCCGCCCGGCGGCCCGCCGCGGGTGACCCTCGTCACTTTCGGTGCCCAGCGGTGTGGGACCTGCCACTTTCAGGCCCCCGGACGGGCCCCGCGCAGCCGCTCCAGGCCCACGTCCAGCGCCGCCTCCAGATGGACGACGGACCCCGTGGTCAGCAGGATCAGCACCCCGCCCTGGATGCCGGCCAGCAGCGCCGCCGCCTCCCGGCCGGCGTCCAGCTCCGCCGTGACCGTGCCGCCGTCCTGGAGCCGGCGGATCCCCGCCGCGAGCTGCTCCTGCCACTGCTCCAACAGCCGCGCCGCCACCGCCCGTGCCGCCTCCGTGGTCGAGCCCAGCCGGGACAGCGCCGTGTGCAGCGGACAGTTCACCCCCTGGGCGCGGTAGCGGGCCACCACCTTGTCCCGCCAGCGCTGCCATGCCGCCCAGTCGTCCAGCGATCCCAGCTCCGGCTGCTGGTCGTCCAGCACCCGCGCCGCCTCGTGGTGGGCCACGGCCAACAGCAACTCGTCCTTCCCGTCCGGGAAGTAGTGGAACAACTGGCTCTTGCTCGTCGCCGTGCGGGCCATCACGTCCTCCAGCCGCAGCGCGAACACCCCCTCCTCACGGATCAGCCCGGCCGCGCCCTCGACGATGCGCGCCCTGGTCGCCACGCCCTTGCGGGTCAGCGCCACCTCGTACCTCCCGGAGTCCACCGCCCTTCCCGCTCAGGGCACCAGCACCAGCTTGCCGGTCGTCCGCCGGGACTCCAGGTCCGCGTGCGCCCGGGCCGCCTCGGCCAGCGGGTAGCGGCCGGTGATCCGCTGGATCAGCCGCCCCGCCCGCACCAGGTCGAACACCTCGGCGCTGCGCCGTACCAGGGCCTCGCGGGTGGGGACGTGGTGGTGCACCACCGGGTAGGTCAGCAGGATGCTGTCGGGCAGGTCGGTGGGCCGCAGGGTGGGCACGCCCATGAAGGGCCCGTAGTAGGCGTGCACGCCGTGCGGGCGCAGGGCCAGCTGGGACGAGGCGAAGGTGTCGGCGCCGCCGCCGTCGTAGACGACGTCGGCCCCGCGGCCGCCGGTCAACTCCCGTACCCGCTCCTGGAAACCGGCGCCGGAGTGGACCAGCACGTGGTCGGCGCCGGCCTCCTCGGCCGCGGCGGCCTTCTCCGCGCGGGACACCAGCCCGATCACCCGGCCGCCGCGGGCCTTGACCAGCTGGGTGAGCAGCAGGCCCACCCCGCCGGCCGCGGCGTGCACCACGGCGGTGTCGCCCGGGCCGACCGGGTAGGTCTCGGTGCTCAGGTGGTTGGCGGTCAGGCCCTGCATCAGCAGGCCGGCCGCCGTCGCGTCGTCGATGCCCTCGGGCACCTTCACCAGGGCGGAGGCCGGGATCGCGAGCAACTCGGCGTAGCTGCCCGGGTGGTAGAACCAGGCCACCCGGTCGCCGACCGCCAGGTCCGTCACCCCCGCCCCGAGCGCGCTGACGTACCCCATGCCCTCGGCCCCCAGTACGACGGGGGCCGCCCAGCCCCCGGCGCCCTGCGAACGGGCCCCGACGTCCATGTAGTTGACCCCGGCCGCGCCCAGGCGCACCAGCACCTCGCCGGGGCCGGGCACGGGGTCGGGCAGCTCGGTCCAGCGCATGACCTCGGGGCCGCCGTGCTCCTGGATGCGGATCGCGTGCATGGGGTGACACCTTCCTGTGCGGGTTCGTCCCGGGAGGGGACGTCCAGCACGGTAGGCACCCGAAAATGGACCCACAAGTCCAGAAACCGGGAACTCACTGGCCCCGCCCGGCCGGTACCACCGGCCGGGCGGGGCAGCGGAGTTCAGGAGGCGGTCGGGCGGTGCGGGCCGGCGGCGCGGTCCTGCTTGCAGGCCTCCTGCTGGAGGAGGACGGCGATCTGGTCGACGTCGTCGTTGACGTCGAAGAAGCCCTGGATGTTCGGGACGGCCGCGCCGTTGACGCCGACGAAGAAGGTGTAGAGGTGGCCGTCGTCCGCCTGGAGGTAGCCCGCGTAGGTCTGGGCGTTGATGGCGAACTGCTGGTTGAGCCAGTCGAAGCCGATGATGGTGCCGGGCTTGGCGAAGACCTTGCCCCTGGCCGGGCAGGCGTCGGTGTTGCAGTAGAGCGCGCCGGTGCCGGAGACGCCGAGGATCGGCAGCGAGGTGCGGAAGGCGTCCGCGTCGGGGGTGCGCAGCCAGTACGCGAGCAGCTGGTTGAGCCCGGTGGGCGTGACCCGGTCGACGGGGACGTCGCCGCGCCCGTCGGCCATCTGGAACTGGGTCGGGTCCACCTTCGCGGTGTTGGTGAGGAAGTCGTGGATGACGGGGAAGCCGTCGAAGCAGTTGGTGCTGCCGCGGTCGGCGGCCATGTTGCACAGGGCCAGGTTGGCGCCGAGGTTGTGGCTGACGTTCAGGATCAGCTTGGCGTACTCGCGGTACGGCGGGGAGACGAAGGCGGCCACCTGGGGATCGCCGCTGTACGAGGCGGGCAGCGCGGCCTGCGGGTTGGGCCCGGTGGGCGGGGCGGTGACGGTGACCCCGGCGCGGGCCAGCGCCTCGATCAGGGCGGTGCGCCCGAACGCGTTGGGGTCCTGGACCTGGGAGATCTTCAAGGTGGGCGGGGCGTCGGCGGCGATGGTGCCGGAGAGGGTGATGGCCGTGCCGTCGGGGGAGGCGCCGACCTGGATGTCGGTGGTGCCGCCCGCGTCGACGGTGCGGACGGTGGAGGTGACCTGGTAGGGCGCGACCTGGGGGCGCCAGCTCAGCTGCGCGGGCTGCCCGGGGGAGGAGGGCGTGGTCAGCAGGTCGATGACGTTGTCGTTGATGATGAGGGGCGTCGGCTGGGGGCTGATCGCGGGGGGTGTGAACAGCCGCGGGTCGATGACGACGTCGCCGTCGACGGCGGTGATGCCCGAGTCGCGGACCTGACGGGCGATCTGGTCCAGGCCGGCGAGCGGGTCCTCCGGGGTGAGGGTGGCGCCCGGGACGTCGTCGGCGTAGGTGTGGTCGATGGGGGTGAAGTCGACCGACCCGTCCGCCTTGGTGCGCCCGCCCATGGTGAGGTCGCCCTGGGCGACGAGCGCCAGGTTCCCGGTGAGGGTCGACCCGTCGAGGCGGCCGACGGCGTGCACCGGCGTGGTGAAGCGGTGGTCGGGGCCCAGGGCGTGCCAGGCGCCGGAGATGGTGATCAGCTTGACGGTCGAACCCGGCATGAAGAACTGGTCCGGGTAGCGGGAGTGGAGGACCCGCCCGTCCTGGGGGTCGATCTCCAGCAGCCCCCACTGGGCGTGCTGGTAGGCGGGCTTGTTCATGATCGCCGTGATGTCGGGGCCGAGGTCGTCCTGCGGGTTCCCCGCGGGCGCGGCGGCGGCCGTACCGGCCACGACCGCGAGTGCGACGCCGACGACGGCCCAGGGCCGAAGCCGGCCGCGGATCCTTGCTCTCATGCGCTCAGCCGTTCCTCGAGTCGGAAGCCCCGTTTCGCGGGGCGCTCAAGGCGCACATGGTAGGTACGCGGACTCCGGGCGCCGGGACCCCCGGCGGCGTGCTGACGACGCGGGGTGTGAAAACCATCCGATCGGTCGAAGGCGGGCCCCGGGGACCGGGACGGCGGGCCCGGACGGCGAGGTGAGGCCCGGGCCCGCGGCTCCGCGGGCCCGGTGCGGCCCGCTCAGCCGTTCGTGTGGGACGCCCTCCCGGACGAGAAGCTGGCCAGCCGGAGCTGGAGCCGGCATCCGCCGGGCCGGTCGTCGGTGTCGATGCGGACGGTGATCTGGCGGTCGTTGTCCACGGGGCTGAACAGGCCGAGATCAGGGCCGGCGTTCCCGCACTGGGCGCGGTCGCCGTCCGAGGAGTAGTTGACGCCGATGCTCATGCCGATGGGACTCGACAGGGCGAACGTGAGATCGCATCCGCCCGGTCGGTTGTCGGTGTCGATCCGGATGGTGGGGCCGAAGGTCCGGGACGTCCCGTCGATCGGCATCCGGTGGGTGCCGGGGTTTCCGCACTGGGCGGGATCGCCGCCGGGGGTGGCCTGGAAGGTGTAGGTGACGGACGAGCCCCTCAGCAGATCGTCCGGGTCGTAGATGCCGAACGCGAGCCGGCAGCCGCCGGGGCGGGAGTCGGTGTCGAAGCGGATCGGTTCGGTCGCGTCGAAGTCGTTCTTCCACTGGTCGCCCGTTCTTCCGCCGCACTGGCCCGGGTCTCCGTCGGCGTTGAACCGGATGCCGAGCTGCGGAGGGGTGAACAGCTCGGTGCGGGCTTGGGCGAGGGGCACCGGGACCGTGCCGATCGCGGCCGCCGTCGCGGTGACGGCGGCAAGCAGCGACAACCTCCGGGTGAAGCTCTTCATGGCGAACGGCCCTTCGTGCAGGGATCGATGTTTCCGGGGTGAAGGCTTCCGGCGCCCCGAACACCCCAAACCCGGCACTGGTGGGCAAGGAGGGGGCATCGCCTGAACGGCCCAACGGCCGTTCGCCCCCTTCGCGTTGGCGTTCGGCAGGGGAACGGAGGAAGGGGAGGGGAACGGAGGCAAGGGGGGAGGGGAGCGGAGGAAAGGGGGAGGGGCGCTCGTTCGTCGCGGCCGTCCGTGGTGGCGGGTCCGGCAGGGTCTGAAACAGTGGGCCCGGACCGCAGCCGCTGCGGTCCGGGCCGTCGCACCGCACAGGTGAGGGGGCTCGTGAACCTGGGGGAGTGAACCTGTGCGTGTGCAGACCGGGCAGCTGGAGCAGCAGCCTGCGACCGAGACCACCGACAAGCGATCCGTACGGCACGCCCTGCTGATCGCCCTGGGCAGCGGCATCGGCTACATGCCGTTCGCCCTGACCATCCCGATCCTGCCCGGCCTCGTCACGGGCCCGTTGCACGGCGGCCCCGCCGAGGTCGGCGCCGTCGTCGGCGGTTACGCGCTGACCGCGCTGCTGTCCCGCCCGGTGTCGGGCGCGCTGATGAACCGCCTCGGCGCCCGGGCCCTGACCATCGGCGGCGCGATCCTGACCACGCTCGCCACCGTCTGCTACCCGCTCGCCGGGTCGGTCGCCCAACTCGTGGGCCTGCGCATGCTGGTGGGCATCGGCATGGGCGTGATGCTGGCCGCGACCGGGGTCTGGCCGGTCCAGCTCGTCGCCAAGGACCGGCAGAGCTGGGCACTGGGACTGAGCGGCACCGTCATCTACGTGGCCATCGGCCTGGGCGCCCCGCTGGGCACGCTGGTCGAGCACCTGGCGGGCACGACGGCCACGTTCGTGATCGCCGGGCTGCTCGCCCTGCTCGTCATACCCATCGCCATGTCCGTACCCGAGGTGCGGGTGCCGCCGAAGGCGAAGGAGGGGGCGGGCGGCATCGAGCGGGGCCGGGCGCTGCTGGGTACGGTGCTGTCCAGTGTGGCGCTGGTGTTCACCGCGTTCGGCTTCGCGGCCGTCTCCGGCTTCGCGGTCGCCAAGTTCGACGCCCTCGGGGTGGCCGGGGGAGCGGCCGTGGTCACCGCCTACTCGCTGACGGTGGTGCTGCTGCGGGTGGCGAGCACCTGGATCCGCTGGGAGGCCACGCGACCGGTGGCGCTCGCCGCCCTGTTCCTGGTCGAGGCCCTGGGGGTCGCGCTCATCGGGCTGTCGAACGGCCTCGTCCTGGGCGTGGTCGGCGGGGTGCTCACCGGGATCGGCATGTGGCAGATCTACCCGGTGCTGGGGCTGTTCGTGGTGCGCTCGGTCGACGAACGCGGGCGTGCCACGGCGCTGTCGACCTTCGGGGCCTGCTTCACGGTGGGCCTCGCCGCCGGCAGCGGCTCGCTCGGGCTGGTCGCCGAGGCCACCGGGTACCGGACGATGTTCCTGGTCTGCGCGGCCTGCGTGGGGCTGGGCCTGCTGGTGGCCGTGGCGGCGGCCCGGGTGGCCCGGACCCGCTGACGCCTCCCGGCGGCGGGGCGCCCGCGTTCGGCTCGGCTCCGTCGGGGACCGTACCGGGCCGTCGGCGGGCGGTTCGTCGTCGGCGCCGGGGTCGGGCGGGTCGGGCGTACGGCCGTCCCGGAAGGCCCGTCAGGCCGTCGGGCCGCCCCCGCCCCCGCCCGGCCCGGGCATCGGGCGCTTCATCGCTCGGGCCGCCGGAACAGTGCCGCCCACAGGCCGGGCCGGCCGAACCGGCTCGCCTCCGGTGCCGATTCGTCGCGCATCCGCCGCAGCTCCACCTCCTGGAGGCCCAGCGGCCCCTCGACGAAGATCCGGCGCAGTTCGTCGGCGGTGTAGGCCGGGGCGCCGTGCGGGGCGCCGTCCCGGTACAGCTGCGCGTCCGGGGTCCGCGTCCCCGCCCCGTCGCCGTCCGGCGCGCAGCAGACCAGCCCCAGGTGTCCGCCAGGCGCCGTCAGCCGCTCCAGCAGCGCCAGGTAGCCGGGCCGCCGGTGCGGCGGCAGGTGCTGGAAGAGGCCCGAGTCGTAGACCAGGTCGTACGGACCGGTCAGGGCGGCCGCCACCGGCCCGAAGGCGTCCCCGCAGTGGAAGCGCACTCCCAGGTCGAAGCCGAGGTGGTACTCGAACTGCTCCTGGCGGCTGCGCGCCTGGTCCAGGGCCCGCCGGTCGCGGTCCAGCCCGTCCATGGCGAAACCGTGCATCCGCAGGTGGAGGGTGTTGCGGCCGTTGCCGCAGCCGAGGTCGAGTCCGCGTCCACCCGTGGACGCCCCGATCACCCCGCGGTCCAGCAGGTCCGCCAGGCTCTCGTCCGGCTTCCCGGTGGGGGCCGGCACCGGCCGGCTCCGGTCGGCGTGTTGCGGCGCCCGTTCCCGCCGGGCCTGCGCGAACAGCCCGTCGAGCAGCTCCAGCAGTTCGTCTTCGGTCCGCACCACCCGTACGTCACCCTGTTCCTGCGCCATGTCCGCCTGCCCCTTTCGTCCCCCACGGTCGTCGCGACGCTACCGGGAACGGGCCCGCCCGCGCGGGCGGCGGGCGGGCCGACGGGACAGCTGCGGCGATCGCCCGCATCCGTTGCGGGCCGGGGCCGGGGCCGGGGCCGGGGCCGGGGCCGGGGCCGGGGCCGTGGGCGTGCCTACGAGCCGGCCGTGGCCAGGTCCAGGGTGGTGGCCATCACCGGGCTGGTGAAGGTGTTCGTCGCGGCGCCCGGGTTCTGGTGGTAGGAGCCCCACTTGAGGTAGTTGCGGTCGCCGTCCCAGGTGGTGCCCTTGAAGGTGCCCGCACCGGTGCTGAACGTCTGCTTCTTGCCGTCGAACCAGAAGTCGATCGTCCCGTCGGTACGGCCCAGGTGGATCTTGAGCGCGTACGCGTGCCACTCGCCGTTCTTCACCGGCGCCGTCCACAGCGGGTGCGCCACGTGCTCGGTGTCCCACTCCTGGAGCCGCACCCGGCTGTTGGTGATGTCGATCTCGATCGGGTGGTTGGCGGTGCCCTCGCTGGGCGAGCACTTGAGCTGGAACACGTACCGGCTCTGGTCGTCCTTGATGTCCACCTTGGACGACCAGCCCAGGTAGAAGGTGCCGCCGCTCTTCAGGTCCGGGCCGACCGTCTCGCAGCGCTCCTGGTCCGCGGCCTGGAAGGCCCGCCATACGCTGCCCTTCACCGGGTCCTTGACGACCCCGAAGGTGCTCGGGGCGGCGCACTGCACGCCGGGGAAGGAGGACGGGCCGGTCTTGGTGCTCGGGGTCCACAGGACCTTGCCCGCCGGGGCGGCGGCGGTGCCGGCGGCGGCCGAGCCGCAGGAGATCGCGAACACGGCGAGGGCCAGGGCCCCGACGGTGAGCCTGCGGTGGTGGGGCAGAACGGACATGCCACTCCCAATGGGGGGAATCGGGTGGTCGGATCGCTCGGTGCGATTCGACCACCCGACGGCCCCGCTGACCAGGCGGAACGACCGGCGGAAGTACCGTCCGGTCATGTCCCGGCCAATTCTGCCTACGGCGTGGGCCGCTGCCCCTCGCCCCCGGAGCCCCCGGACGGCGCGTCGTACGAGGAGGTGCCCTCGTCCAGCAGCGGCTCCTGGGTCTTGAGGTGAGCGGGGGCCAGCGCCCGCAGCGCGTGGTAGCCGGTGATGACGACGAGCGTCCCCAGGGCGATGCCGCTGAGGCTGAACGTGTCGCTGAACTTGAGGGTCACGTTGCCGATGCCGATGATGATGCCCGCCGCGGCCGGCACCAGGTTCAGCGGGTTGCGCAGGTCGACCCCGGACTTGATCCAGATCTGGGCGCCGAGCAGCCCGATCATGCCGTACAGGATGACGGTGATGCCGCCGAGCACCCCGCCCGGAATGGCCGCCACGACGGCGCCGAACTTCGGGCAGACGCCGAACAGCAGGGCGAAGCCGGCCGCGGCCCAGTAGGCGGCGGTGGAGTAGACCCGGGTGGCGGCCATGACGCCGATGTTCTCGGAGTAGGTGGTGTTGGGCGGGCCGCCGAGCGCGGTGGAGAGCACCGAGCCGATGCCGTCCGCGGAGATCGCGGTGCCCAGCTTGTCGTCCAGGTTCTCGCCCGTCATCTCTCCGACCGCCTTGACGTGCCCGGCGTTCTCGGCGACCAGCGCGATCACCACGGGCAGCGCGACCAGGACGGCGGACCACTGGAAGGAGGGGCCGTGGAAGGCGGGCAGGCCGATCCAGTCCGCCTTGCCGACGCCGGAGAGGTCCAGGCGCCAGTGGTCGGTCAGCTGCCCGCCCGGGCCCACCGAGTGGATCCTGCCGAAGACCCGGTCGAAGACCCAGGAGATCCCGTACCCGAAGACCAGCCCGAGGAAGATCGCCACCCGCGACCAGAAGCCGCGCAGGCACACCACCGCGAGCCCGGTGAACAGCATCACCAGCAGCGCCGTCCACTGGTCCTGCGGCCAGTACGTGGAGGCGGTGACCGGGGCGAGGTTGAAGCCGATCAGCATGACGACGGCGCCGGTGACGATCGGCGGCATCGTCGCGTGGATGATCCGCGCCCCGAAGTACTGCACCGCCAGGCCCACCAGGAACAGCACCACGCCCACCACGAGCACCGCGCCGGTCACCGTCGCGCTGGTGCCGCCCTGCGCCCGGATCACCGCGGCGACCCCGACGAAGGACAGCGAGCAGCCGAGGTAGCTGGGCACCCGGCCGCGGGTGGCCAGCAGGAAGATGACGGTCGAGACGCCGGACATCATGATCGCCAGGTTGGGGTCGAGCCCCATCAGCACCGGGGCGACGAAGCTCGCCCCGAACATGGCGACCACGTGCTGGGCGCCGAGCCCTGCCGTGCGGGGCCAGGAGAGCCGTTCGTCGGGGCGGACGACCGCTCCCGGTGCGGGCGTTCGCCCGTCACCGTGCAGCTTCCAGCGCACGCCGAGATCCATGTGGGGGTTCACTTTCTGTCAACTTCCGGGGGGTGTTCGCACCATTCTGGTGCCTCCCGGCCCCGAATCGCGCCCCCGGCCCCGCTCCTGACCTGCGCACTCGCGCGGGCGGCCGGGGCCGGGGGAGTGCGACGGGGCGTCAGCCCCGGGCCTCGGCGGCGGCGTTCGCCAGGTCGCCCAGCCAGGCGTCCAGGCCCTGGCGCAGGATCGCGGTGGCGGCCGGGACGTCCGCGTCGACCTGCGGCCCGGTGTGGGTCTCCTCGGTGCGCACCAGGACGCCGCCGGGCACCGGGGTGAAGGTCCACACGTGCACGCCGTCGATGCGCAGGCCCTCGGCGAGGGCGGGGCCGGTCCAGCGGATGCAGGCGCCGCGCTTCAACTGCCGGACGGTGGAGGTGATGGACAGGGCGGGGGCGGTGGTGGCGGGGTTGGGCGGCAGCGGGGTGGTCCAGTGGAACGCCGAGCCGGCCCGCAGCGGACCGCGGTCCAGGCGCTCGGCGCCCGACACGGCGTGCTGCCAGGACGGCCAGCGGGCGACGTCGGTCTGCAGCCGCCAGACGGTGGACAGCGGCGCGTGGATCACGGCCTCGGTCCGGTAGCGGACCTGGGCGGCGGGGTCGACGCCCTGCCCGCGGCAGGTGAGCGGGGCGGGGGAGTGGGCGGCGTCGGCCTGGGCGGGCACGGCGGTGCCGAGCACGGCGAGGGCGGCAGCGGACAGGGCGGCGGCGGACAGGGCGGTGCGGATGCCGGACATGGCGGTCCCCTTGGGTCGACGGAGGTCTGGTGGATCCGTTAGGTGTTCTGTCGTTCGTTAGAAGTTGTAACTCCTGAGCCCGGCCGGGGTCAACAGGCCCAGTGATAGCCTCTAACCAAAACTTGAGGATGTAGCCCACGCGGCACGGAAGGCGGCGGAGCATGGCGGAGGCGGAGGCGGACACCGCGACCCCCAGGGAGCGCTACCGCGCCCAGGTGCGCGAGGAGGTCAAGCGGCACGCCCGGGAGCAGATCGCCACGGCCGGGGCCTCCGCGCTCTCCCTCAACGCCATCGCCAAGCGGATGGGCCTGAGCGGGCCCGCGCTCTACCGCTACTTCGCCGGCCGCGACGAGCTGATCACCGAACTCGTCCGCGACGCCTACCGCAGCCTCGCCGACACCCTGCGGGTGGGCGCCGAGGGCGGCGCCGACCTGCGCGCGCTGGCCCACGCCCTGCGGCTGTGGGCCCTCGCGGACCCCCAGCGCTACTTCCTGATCTACGGCACCCCCGTGCCCGGCTACCACGCCCCCGAGGACACCACCGCGATCTCCGGCGAGATCATGACGGTCCTGCTGGACGCCTGCGTCGCCGCCCCCGCCGGGCGGGAGTCGCCCCCCACCGCGCTCGCCGGACACCTCGCCGACCACCGCGACTGGGCCTTCGGCCACCCCGCCCCGCCCGAGGCGCTGCACCGCTTCCTGAGCCTGTGGACCCGCCTGCACGGCGTGCTGTCCCTGGAGCTGGCCGGCCACTTCGCCGGGATGGGCTTCGATCCCGCCCTGCTCTACGCCGCCGAACTCGACGACCTGCTCGCCTGAGCGCCCACCCCACCGGGCCTTGAATGTGATCCAGCTCACATATGTCATGACACATGTGTCGTGACATATGTCGTGTACCGTCTTCGGTATGAGCACTACGGCGAAAACCCCGACCCTCGTCTTCGTCCCCTGCTTCTCCGGTGCTCCGTGGAGCGCCGAGCAGCTCGCCCCCTACGGTGAGGCGCCCCGGCGGACGCTGCGCCTGCCCGAGGGCGTCGACGACATCGAGCGCTACGCCGACCACGTCGAGAACGCGGTCGCGGACCTGGACGACTACGTGCTGGTCGGCGACTCCTTCGGCGCGAACATCGCCCTCGCGCTCGCGACCCGCCGCCCGCGCGGCCTGCGCGCCCTGGTCCTGTCCGGCGGATTCGCGGCCAACCCGGTCGACTCCACGGCGTGGAAGGCCCTGATGCGGGCGATCGGCTCGGCCCGCGGCCCGCTGTACCGGCAGCTGACGCTGCGCGCCCACGCCCACCGCCTCGCCTCCCCGTTCGACGGCGAGGGGCAGGTGCCCTGGAGCGAGGCGCGCAGCCGTGAGCTGTTCCTCGTCAATACCCCGGCCGGCTCCTTCGGCGCCCGACTGCGTGCCGTCCTCACCGCCGACTACGTGGGCGCGCTCGGCCGGGTCCAGGTCCCGACCCTGCTTCTGAGCCCCTCGCACGACGTGCTGATCGGCGAGGACGCCGCCAAGGTCATGCTCGCGGGCATCCCCGACGCCCGGGAGGTCGTGCTGCCGCGCACCGGCCACATGTTCCGCTTCTCCCACCCGGCCACCTACGCTGCTGCGGTCGACGACTTCCTCGACACCCTGCCGACCATCGACCCCACCACCCGGAAGGACGCCGGTGCGTAACGCCGAACACCTGCGGTTCGCGATCCTGGCGGCCCAGCGCGAGGGCAACCGGCTGCTGATCCAGGCCCTCAAGCCCCACGGCATCACCCCGTCGCAGGCCGAGGTGCTGCGCCTGCTCCAGCAGCACGGCACCTTGAGCCTCAACGGGCTCGGGCAGCTGCTGGTGTGCGAGAGCGGCACCAACCCCAGCCGCCTGGTCGAGCGCGTCGTCGCGGCCGGGCTGGTCGAGCGCCGCCCCGACGAGGCGGACCGCCGCTACCTCCAGCTCAGCCTCACCCCCGAGGGCGTGCGCCTGGCCACCGCCGTCGCCGAGATCGAGGAGTTCCTCTACGCCGGGATGGACGCCGCCGCCGAGGGCCTGGACACCGACGCGATGCTCGCCTTCCTGCACCGGTTCATCGACCCCCTGCCCTCGGGCGAGGCCCTCAACAAGCGCCTCGGCCTCGACTGACACCACGACCCCGACCGGCGCCACGACGCCGACCGGCACCACGGCCTCGACCGACAGCACGGCCTCGACCGACAGCACGCTCCGCTCGCAGGAGATGCCGACGGGACGTCACAGCAGCTTCGCCCGTGCCGCCTGGATGCCCGTCTGGAACCGGGTCCGGGCCCCGAAGCGGTCCATCACCTGATCTCGCATGGGTATGCGCGAAGCACCGTATTCCTGGCGTTGGACAGCCCAGCAGAGCGTCAGTCAGTGGCAGAGCCACGACCACCGGAGACCCAGTTGCGACTATCAGTGTCAGTGGGGCGCATTACGGTGATCGCGTTGACCGAAAGGGGGTTGGCCGGGTGATCCGTGCGTATAAGTTCCTCATGCGGCCGACCATGGGTCAGCAGCAAGCGCTTGCTCAGATGTTGGGGGATCACTGTTCGCTTTACAATGGCGCGTTGCAGGAACGGCGTGACGCCTTCGGGCACGGGTCGAAGACCACGATCCGGTACGGCGATCAGTCGGCGCAGCTCAAGGAGATCCGGGCGTTCGATCCGGAGCGTCAGGGCCGCTGGTCGTTTTCCTCGCAGCAGGCCACGTTGCGCAGGTTGGACAAGGCGTTTGCCGCATTTTTCCGCCGGGTCAAGTCCGGTGAGACGCCGGGCTATCCGCGCTTTCGTGGGGTGAACTGGTTCGCACGGTGGACTTCCCCAGGGACGGGGACGGCTGCCGCTGGGATTCCACACCACATGATCCGGTCACCCGTGTCCGGGTCCAAGGTGTTGGACACGTCAAAGTCAATCGGCACCGGCTGGTGACGGGGAATGTCAAGACCCTCTCGGTCAAGCGTGAGGGCAGGCGCTGGTACGTGGTGCTGACTGCCGAACAGGGTGAACCGGAGCCGCTGCCCGCGACCGGCTCCGTGGTTGGCATCGACATGGGCATAGCCAACTTCCTCGCCGACTCCAACGGTGAGTTCGTCCCCAACTCCCGCCACAGGGCCAAGGCAGCCGCGAAACTCGAAGCCGCGCAGCAGGCCCTGTCACGATGCAAGCGGCGTGGCAACCGCCGCAAGAAGGCCGTCCGGCGCCTAGCCGACCTGCACCGCAAGGTTCGTCGCCAGCGTCTCGATCACGCCCACAAGACCGCCTTACTGATCGTTTCAGAATGACTTTCGAAGGCGCCGGAGGCAGATGATGCTGCAGGCGAGGTCGAGTAGTCCCTGGTGGAGATCGGCGCGTCGCTCG